>JBKJUH010000004.1:0-9982 GCA_046590075.1 Agitococcus sp. | reverse complement strand
ATTTTCTTAGCAATAATACGCTATTAATGGCAATACAACTTAGGTGCACCAAGCAACATTGTTATCATTTGCCTAGAAAATCTGCTTTAACTTGACTCACACCCCTATTTCGCCCAAGTAAATACTGAAATAATTACTTTGGCGGCTAGATGACATTAAATTAGCAATAAACATCTATATCTGGGCGTGTATTTGTCTTACAATTAAACGAAGGTGTGCTACTTTTACGATGCCTAAAATTATAAAAAATAATTCAATCAACGATGAGATGACCGCTTCTGCGCCATTAACAATCATTTTGTTACAAAACACATTTTAAAACTGTCACAGTATTTGCATATTCTTAAAAATAGTCCATGCTTAGAGCAATGAGTCTATGTACATACTTGGTCTAAAACTTTCATCGCTGCTATGTGATGTTGATATTGACCGTCGGGAAAATGAATATCCCAACCTTCCTAGTCTGTGGCTACAACCCTGCCACTGGCTTTTTGTTTTTTTGTTGAAATGGGTCGTGACTATGAAAAAACCAACCATGTTTCTACCATCGCTACTGTTGAGCTTAGCTATTTCGCTGAGCCTTTCAGGTTTTGCTGAAGCAAAAGAGTCGAATACGGCTAGCAAACACGCTGTTACGCACAGCGGTAAATCCGTGGCTAAAGGTGCAACGACGAAGGCAAAAAAAGTTGCTGTCAGCAAAAAACCAACAAAAAGCGAAAAAGTCGCACTGAAGGGTACAAAAAATGCCAAGGATAGTGCTAAAAATAAAATAGAAAAAACAGCTAACCGCAAAATCAATGTCGAGAAAATTGTTGCGAAAAAATTTACGCCAAGCACCAAAAAAGAGCGTGATGCGCAACGTAAAGACCGCACCCGTGGACAATTAGCCAAAATTTCGCGTACAGGTAAAATTGCAAAAGTAGCAAAATATGCTGCCAAACCCGTGATTATTGCCGCACCTATCGTTGCCAAGGCTAATGTTCGCTCACACACTGTGAGTGAAATTCATCAAGCAGCCAATATCATTTCAGCATTGAGTGTTGAATCACGGGCAGCGTTGGTGATGAACGCGGTAACAGGTGAAGTACTGTACGCCAAAAACACCGAACAAACTTTACCAATTGCTTCTATCACCAAATTAATGACGGTCATGGTAGTGTTAGATGCAGGCCAAGCCTTAGACGAACCTATCACCATTAGCGATGATGATGTCGACAGAATGCGTAACACCACTTCGCGCTTAAAAGTCGGCACGGTATTATCGCGTGCAGAACTGATGTTATTAGCGTTAATGTCATCAGAAAATCGTGCGGCTCATGCGCTGGCTCGTAGTTATGTCGGCGGCACACCTGCAGCTATTGCCGCCATGAACCGTAAAGCCAATGCTATCGGCATGAATAATTCACGCTTTTTTGATGCAACAGGTTTAAGTAGCGGCAATGTTGCCACGCCCAAAGAACTGGCACTGATGGTTAAGGCATCTACGACTTATCCGTTAATTCGTCGCTTCTCAACGACCTCCGAACATGCCGTTGCCATTAACAATAATGTTCAACAATTTCGCAATACCAACTATTTGGTTAAAAGCCCAGATTGGGAAATTGGTGTGTCAAAAACGGGCTTTATCAATGAAGCGGGTAAATGTTTAGTGATGCAAGCCAAAATCAAATCAACGCCCGTGGTCATTGTGTTGATGGACTCAGCGGGCAAATATACACGCATTGGTGATGCACAACGGGTGAAAAAGTGGTTAGAAACTGCTCGAGCCGACTAAAATACTGTTTCAGTTCTCGCCATTGACACCAAAAGCCTCTACCCTAGTTAGAGGCTTTTTTATTGAGATTAAACACCATGTTTGAACGTTATGCACTTTCTGAGGCCACCTTAGAAAAATTAGAAAGTTTTTTAGACAGTGAGGACAATGAACACGGTTTAGATTTTTGTGGTACGCATGGCTTTTTATGCGCTGTTACCGTTGGCCCTGTCGTCGAAGCCAGCGTTTGGTTAGATGCCTTATTTGAAGGTAATGTTTATAGTGAGTTAGTTGATGATTTAATGGCATGGCAAAAAAGCATTCACGCCCTGCTGTACCATCAAGAAACGCTGCGTTTGCCCTGCGATTTAGTGGTGGAAGCCGAAGAAAACGAACTCACGGATTGGTGCGTGGGCTTTATGGAAGGTATGTTAAGCAATGAAGAAGCATGGTATGAGCATGATGAAGATGCCATTATTGAGCTGACCTTACCGATGGTGACGATTAGTGGTTTAGTGGAAGATGAAGAGCTCGACAAACTGCGTGCCAATCGAAAATTATTGCAGCAATTAGCGCGTGAAATCCCCGAAGTGCTGACTGAATTGTATTTATTTTTTCATGCGCCTAACACGCCAAAATAGTCATTGACTCAGCGATTTGTTTTGTGGCGATGTATCGCGTTCGCGTAGGGGCGCGATGCTCGCGCCCAATAGACATCAGGGCGCAAGCGTTGCGCCCCAACCAGCAAAGACATCGTTTTTGTAGACTCACCCACTAAGCCATTTTCTTAGCCCTATCTTTTTGACTTTGACGCATCCGAAAACGTGATTTTTGTTCAGGCGTGGTGTGTTCGTAACAGGCGTGACAACTGACACCTTCTTCATAATACGTATGGTTAATATCCTGCTCAAATAACGGATGACCACAGCCAAAACACATGCGTGTATGGCCTAAATCGACACCATGACCTACACCTACACGACGGTCAAAAACAAAACATTCGCCTTGCCATAAACTTTCTTCGGTAGGAATCTCGGCCAGATAATTGAGAATGCCGCCTTTTAAGTGATAGACCTCGCCAAAACCTTCTTGCAATAAGTAACTGGTTGATTTTTCACAACGAATACCACCTGTACAAAACATGGCAATTTTTTTATCTTTTGCGTCTTTTAAGTGTTTTTCTACATACTCAGGAAACTCGCCAAAGGTTTTAGTTTGCGGGTCTATCGCCCCTGCAAATGTACCTGTGAGATATTCATAATCATTGCGCGTATCAATAATAATGACGTCAGGTTGTTGAATAAACTCATGCCACTCTTTAGGCTGTAAATAATTACCCACCTGCTCTCTTGGGTCAACGTGTACACCTAAAGTGACAATTTCTTTTTTTAGTTTAATTTTCAGCCGCTTAAACGTATGTTCTAGCGCAAACGATTCTTTATATTCCATACGGTCAAAACCAACAGCTAGAAGATACTGATGCAAAATATCAATGGCTGCTCTTGAACCTGAAACGGTGCCATTAATACCTTCGGGTGCAACAATTAATGTGCCGAGGATGCCTTGCTCTTGGCACATTTTTTTTAATGCCGTTTGCAAAACTGCGGCATCGGCAACGACTTTAAATTGATATAATGCGGCAATGACAATTGCATCCATAATGACCCTTTATCTTAAAACTAACACGGTAATCGCCGCGTGAATAAACCCTTAAAAACACCATGCGTCGGCTACTGCTCCACCGTCTTTGGCGACAGTGTGTGTCGAGGCTGTATGCGTTTTGTGCATGAAGTGATTGACTGGAATCGCTACAACGACGAGCAAAAACAGCTAATTTGGCAACGCTTAGACGAGCATTTACACGTAATTCTACCACAATTCGTAAGGATTTATGACCCTCGTAAAATAATTGCCATTATCCAATATTTACATATTCCGCATGATGAGCAAAATATTTGGCGATGTGTGTATGACTTAATTCGTGCCAGTGATAAACGTTTATTACCGTTATCTGAATGTGGATTTAGACTAAAAGAAGATGTGTCATTATCCAACTTAAACGAAATGCTTTATGAGCTGGCAACTGCTTATTATCAAAAGGATTTTTTGCGGGCGGCAACCAATAATTATGATAATTGTCAGAACGATGACTGTCAGACTGAAGTCTGACCTACAGTAAATAAAAAACCCTCACCAAACAATTGATGAGGGTTTTTAGTAAACAAGTTTAACGAAATAAAAATCTATTTCGTTAGCGACCTGCTTATTTCCAGCCTGTCACTTCGGCAATTGCTTTGCCTAATTCTGCTGGGTTAGCAACGGTTTTAACACCAGCCGCTTCTAATGCAGCAAATTTTTCTGCTGCTGTGCCTTTGCCGCCCGAAATAATCGCGCCTGCATGACCCATACGTTTGCCCACAGGTGCAGTTACACCTGCAATATAGGACACAACTGGTTTCGTCACATTCGCTTTGATGAACTCAGCCGCTTCTTCTTCAGCCGAACCACCAATTTCACCCACCATAATAATGGCTTCGGTTTGTGGGTCGTTTTGGAATAACGCTAAAGCATCAATAAAGGTCATACCCGGAATCGGGTCGCCACCAATACCAATACAGGTACTTTGACCAAAACCTAAGTCGGTGGTTTGTTTGACAGCTTCATAAGTCAATGTACCCGAACGGGAGACAATACCGACTTTGCCAGGCAAATGAATATGGCCTGGCATAATGCCGATTTTCGATTGACCTGGAGTAATGATACCTGGACAGTTAGGACCAATCATACGGACGTCGCCTTTACGGACGATGTATTCTTTAACGTACAACATATCAATGGTGGGTACACCTTCGGTGATACAAACCACTAATTTAATGCCTGCGTCAACCGCTTCTAAAATCGCATCTTTACACAAGGGTGCAGGTACATAAATTACCGTTGCTTCTGCACCTGTTTGTTCAACCGCTTCAGCAACTGTGTTAAATACGGGTAAACCTAAATGGGTTGTGCCGCCTTTACCCGGTGTTACACCACCGACCATGTTGGTACCGTAAGCAATCGCTTGTTCGGTATGCAAATTACCTTGAGAACCAGTGATACCTTGGCAGATAACTTTGGTGTTTTTATCTATTAGAACGCTCATTATCAGGCCTCCGATTACACTTGTTTAACGACTAATTCGCCAGCTTCATTTAAGGAGGTGGCTGCAATGATGTTCAAACCACTGTCACGTAGTTTTTGTGCGCCTAATTCGGCGTTGTTACCTTCTAAACGCACAACCACAGGCACTTTCACACCTACTTCTTGTACGGCACCAATAATACCGTCAGCAATCATGTCACAACGAACAATACCACCAAAGATATTGACCAATACCGCTTGTACGGCACTGTCGGAGAGAATGATTTTGAACGCTTCAGTCACACGTTCTTTAGTCGCACCGCCACCCACATCAAGGAAGTTAGCAGGTTGGCCGCCTTTGAGTTTAATGATGTCCATAGTGGCCATCGCCAAACCTGCACCGTTAACCATACAACCAATGTTGCCTTCAAGAGCGACATAGTTAAGATCCCATTCTGCTGCACGACGTTCGCGGTCGTCAGATTGACTAGGATCATCCATTGCTTTGAGTTTTGGTTGACGGAAAATAGCGTTGGAATCAACGACGATTTTGGCATCTAAGCAATGTAAGTTGCCTTCTTTGGTAACGACTAAAGGATTGACTTCAATCATCGCTAAATCACATTCTTCAAACATTTTTGCCAAACCTAAATAGATTTTGACAAACTGTTTAGTTTGTGTGCTGTTTAAGCCTAATTTGCCAGCAACTTCACGACCTTGATACGCTTGCGCCCCAATTAACGGGTCGATAGTCACTTTGAAGATTTTTTCAGGGGTTTCGTGCGCGACTTTTTCAATTTCCACGCCGCCTTCGGTAGACGCCATAAAGACAATGCTACGGCTTGCGCGGTCAACCACAGCACCTAAGTACAATTCACGCGCGATGTCGGTGCAAGTTTCAACCAAAACTTTATTAACTGGCTGACCTTTGCTATCTGTTTGATAGGTCACTAAACGTGTGCCTAATTGTGCTTGAGCAAAGGCTTCAACTTCATCAAGCGTTCTAACGAGTTTGACGCCACCCGCTTTACCACGACCACCTGCGTGTACTTGAGCTTTAACCACCCAAACATCACCACCAATTTGCACCGCCGCTTGGCGCGCTTCTTCGGGTGTGGACGCAGCGTAGCCCTTAGAAACGGGCAAGCCGTATTCGGCAAATAGCTGTTTCCCTTGGTATTCGTGTAAATTCATTATTTCACCTTTTTATAAACTGTTAATTCCCCTCTCCCTAACCCTCTCCCTGAGGAAGAGGGAAGCGCAAAGCGCGGGAGAGAGTTGGTTATTTACGTTTCCGTTGAATAGCGTGAATTGCGCGCCCATCCACCGATAACGCGGCTTCATGTACCGCTTCCGACAAGGTCGGGTGAGCGAATGTCATTAACTGTAAATCTTCGACGCTGGCGGCAAACTCTAGCGCAATCATGCCTTGATGGACGATGTCGCCTGCACCTGCACCAATTACCGACATACCTAATAGGCGGTCAGTTTTGGCATCAGCAACGAATTTAACTAAGCCTTGAGCATCGTTAGCCGCTAAAGCACGGCCATTAACTTGAAACGGGAATGAACCTGTTTTTACATCAATACCCGCTTCTTTAGCTTGTTCTTCGGTTTGGCCAACCCATGCAATTTCTGGATGGGTGTAAATAACACCAATAATAGTGTCGTAGTTGATTTGCGCGTAATGACCTGCAATCACTTCGGCAACCATCACCCCTTCTTCCATGGATTTGTGAGCGAGCATTGGCCCTCTCACTAAGTCGCCAATGGCATAAACACCCTCAAGATTGGTGCGGCATTGGTTATCAACAACAACAAAACCGCGTGCATCTTGAGCGACGCCGCTGTCTTCGGCTAATAAGCCTTGAGCATACGGACGACGACCAACCGCAACAATGAGCTTGTCAAAATCAGCCGTTTTTTCGCCATCTTTATCTTGATAAGTGACTGTCACTACACCGTCATTAACGCTTGTGCCTGTGACTTTGGCACCTAGACGAATAGTCAAACCTTGTTTTGTGAGAATTTTTTGTGCTTCTTTACCAATCTGTTTGTCTAACATTGGTAAAAACGCATCTAAAGCCTCTAATACGACGACTTCTGAGCCTAAACGACTCCAAACTGAACCCAGCTCTAAACCAATCACACCTGCGCCAATTACGCCTAAACGTGCAGGTACAGCACTAAATTCTAGTGCGCCTGTAGAATCGACAATAATATCGTCAGTGAGAGGCGCAGAAGGAATGTTTATCGGTGCTGAACCTGCCGCTAAAATCACGGCTTTAGTCGCTTGAATCACTTCGCTTGCGCCATCATGGCCAACAAATTCAACTTGTTTGTTAGTTAATAACTTACCTGAGCCTTGCAACCAAACGATACCATTGCCTTTTAATAACTGGGCAACACCACCCGTCAATTGACCGACAACGGACTCTTTACGCGCTTGCATTTGGGCAATATCAATACCCACTTCGCCAACGCTAATACCATGAATAGCCAAACCTGCTTTGGTATCGTGATAACGATGTGAGGAATCTAATAAGGCTTTTGAAGGAATACAGCCGACATTCAGACATGTACCGCCTAAGCTGGGTTTGCCTTTATGCAGACGTTTTTCGATACAAGCGACTTTTAAGCCTAACTGTGCGGCACGAATAGCGGCTTCATAACCACCTGGCCCACCGCCGATAACGACGACATCAAACTGTTGAGACATTTTTTACGTCCTATTCACAACTCATGTTACCTTTCCATAAGAAAGGTTGTAGGGGCGAATTTATTCGCCCGTCTATAATGGAATATGGCGAATAAATTCGCCCCTACAAAGTGCTTTAATGAAAATGAAGCAAAATTATAAATCTAACAACAACAATGCGGGATCTTCGACTAAGTCTTTAATCGTTACCAAGAAACTCACCGCTTCTTTGCCGTCGATTAAACGATGGTCATAAGACATGGCCAAATACATCATCGGCAGAATCACCACTTCACCTTTAACCGCCATTGGCCGTTCTTGGATTTTGTGCATACCCAAAATAGCTGTTTGCGGTGGATTTAATAGTGGCGTAGATAACAACGAACCAAAAACACCACCATTAGAAATGGTAAAGGTACCACCTGTAATATCGTCTAAAGACAGTTTACCTTCTTTGGCTTTTTTACCGTATTCAAGAATATTTTTCTCGATTTCGGCTAAGTTCATGCGTTCGGCATCACGGATAATCGGCACAACCAAACCACGGTCTGAAGACACGGCTACGCCAACATCATGATAACCATGATAAACAATGTCATTGCCATCTAAAGACGCATTAACGGCTGGGAAACGTTTTAAGGCTTCAACTGCGGCTTTAACAAAAAATGACATGAAGCCTAAACGCACGCCATGACGTTTTTCAAAACGCTCACCGTAAGCTTTACGCATTTCCATAATCGGTTTCATGTTGACTTCGTTAAAGGTCGTCAACATCGCGGTGCCTTGCGCGGCTTGCAATAAACGCTCGGCCACTTTGGCGCGTAAACGGGTCATCGGCACACGTTTTTCGATACGTTCACCCACAGCTAAACTCAATGCCACTGGTTGTGCAGCGACAGGTGCTGGCGCAGCGGCAGGCGCAGATAAATGGGTAGCCACATCTTCTTTGGTAATACGACCACCACGGCCTGAACCTGCAATTTGACTGGCATCTAATTGATTTTCAGCCACTGCTTTACGCACAGATGGTGCTAAATCGGTATTGCTTGTTGCCGCAGGCGAAGAAGAAACGACTTCCGCCACAGGTGCAGCCGAAGCTGAGGCCGTTGTTGCCGCTAAGCTTGCTGTGCCTGTTTCAAAAATCGCTAATGTTTCTTGGCTAAGAACGGTGTCGCCTTCAACTTTTATAATTTGCGACAAAAAACCATCCGTCGGCGCAACCACTTCCAAGACGACTTTGTCGGTTTCAATATCGACAATCACTTCGTCGCGTGTCACTTTATCGCCCACTTTTTTATGCCATGTTGCTACAGTGCCATCGGCAACAGACTCTGGGAATATTGGAGCTTTAATATCAATAGCCATGATCTTTAATCCTTATTGCTTTGCTGGGTTAAAAGCATCTGCTATTAATGCAGCTTGCTGTTTTGCATGAAGATACGGCGAACCACATGCAGGGGCTGCCGATGGTGGACGACCTGTATAACGAATCTCAAGGGTGGATTTCCATGCCGCAGATACGTGTTGAAAACGATGGCGTGTGCTGTACCAAGCGCCTTGATTCATTGGCTCTTCTTGACACCAAACAGCACTCGTCGCATTGACATAAGGCTTCAATACCTCAATCAATCGGTCTTCGGGGAAGGGATACAATTGTTCAATACGCACAATCGCCACATCTTGACGGCCTGACTCCCGACGCTTTTCTAACAAGTCATAATAGACTTTGCCACCACACAAAATCACATGCGTGACATCGTTGACTGGAATCGCATCTATTTCAGGTATCACGGTTTGGAAACCGCCCACAGTTAGTTCTTCCAAGCTTGACACTGCCAATTTATGGCGTAACAAACTTTTTGGCGTCATGACAATGAGAGGCTTCCGCAATGGCCGTACCGCTTGGCGACGCAACAAATGGAAAATTTGTGCTGGTGTCGTTGGCGTACACACTTGCATATTATGTTCGGCACATAATTGTAAAAAACGCTCTAAACGTGCCGATGAATGCTCAGGGCCTTGACCTTCAAAACCGTGTGGTAACAACATGGTGAGGCCGCAAATACGCTCCCACTTGGTTTCGCCGCTACAAATAAACTGGTCAATGACTACCTGTGCGCCATTGGCAAAATCACCAAATTGCGCTTCCCAAACAATTAACGAATTAGGGTAAGTCGTGGCATAACCATATTCAAAGGCCAATACCGCTTCTTCTGACAGTAAAGAATCGTACAAGGCAAAACGTGGTTGAGTTGGGGCTAATTGGCGTAATGGCACATAGGTAGAGGCATCTTTTTGGCTATGTAACACTGCATGACGATGTGAGAATGTACCACGCCCGACGTCTTGCCCCGTTAAACGCACTAAAAACTGTTCATCGAGTAAGGTTGCGTAAGCCATGACTTCCGCAG
>JBKJUH010000415.1:0-6550 GCA_046590075.1 Agitococcus sp. | reverse complement strand
GGCGTGTTTACGTTCGCCGTTAATTTCTAAAAAGTCAGAGCCATAAGCAATGTTTTCTAAGACACTTTTTTCTTCATCTAATTGATTACGCAATTGGTCAAAATAAGCGACTTCGACTTTAGTGCCTAAATGTACTATGCCGCTTTCGGCAGTATCTTCACCTAAAATCACGCGAATTAAACTGGTTTTACCTATGCCATTATCGCCCAATAAACCGATTTTATCGCCACGCACGACACTGGTAGAAAAATCACGAACGAGGATATTGTCACCCGCTTTGACGCTTAAATGTTGAATATCAAACACTAAACGACCCGATTTTTCTGCTTCTTGTACGCTGACTTGCGCGGTGCCAATTTTTTCGCGACGTTCGGAACGCTCACGGCGTAAGGCTTCTAAAGCACGCACACGGCCTTCATTACGGACACGACGCGCTTTAATGCCTTGACGAATCCACACTTCTTCTTCGGCTAATTTTTTATCGAATACGGCATTTTGTTTGGCTTCAGCATCTAATAACGCAGGTTTTTCAATTAAATATTGGGTGTAACTGCCAACAAAACTACGCAAAATGCCACGGTCTAATTCCACCACTCGTGTCGCTACTTTGTCGATAAAGGCGCGGTCATGGCTAATAAAAATAACCGTACCGTTATAACTAAAGAGGAAGTTTTCCAACCATTGAATACTGTTGACATCTAAATGGTTGGTGGGTTCGTCGAGTAATAAAATATCAGGCTCTTGCACGAGGGCGCGCGCTAACATGACGCGACGTTTACGGCCACCCGACAACTCTTGTAATTGGGCGTTGCCGTCAAGTTCCATACGGCTAAGAATTTGGTCGACCTTATGTTGTAATGACCAGCAATTTTGTGCGTCCATGTCACTTTGCAAGTGTGCCATTTCCATACACGCATCATCGTCGCCTAACTCACAAGCATGACTAAAGTGATGATATTTTTGCAATAAAGCCGCGGAATCACCGACACCAGAGGCTACAATATCAAAAACATCGCCCGTCAAGCTGCTGGGCACTTCTTGGGTGAGAGAAGACATGATTAATTTTTGTTGGCGTGTCACTTCGCCACTGTCAGGCAAGTTTTCACCCATAATGAGCTTGAGCAAGCTCGATTTACCTTCACCATTGCGGCCTAAAATACAGACGCGCTCTCCTTGTTCGACGCTAAAATCGGCTTTATTTAACAAAGAAGGGCCGCCAAAGCCTAAAGTAACCGCACGCAAAGAGAGCAAAGACATGGTAAAACACGACCTAATAAATATTCGGCGTGAATGGTAACAAACATCACCCCCATTTATGCAGATATTTTGTCTTGCAATGTGTGGAAACGTATCACTGAATCATTTTTTTTAATAGAAGATAGCATTATGAATAGCGAAAGACTGACCGAGCTGGAAATTAAACTCGCCTTTCAAGAGGAATTGGTCGAAACCTTAAATCAAATAGTAGCAGGGCAACAACGCGAGTTAGATTTATTACAAGGACAGGTGCGATTAGTGTATCAACAATTAAAATCGCTACAGCCGTCGGATATTGCGGCAGTGGGGGAAGAAGCTCCGCCACCGCATTATTAGTATTGAGTCGCGAATGAATTCGCTTTTATGGGTAAGAGCGAATTCATTCGCGAGTATTTAAGCTGGAACATTGTTTTATGCACGCAGAAGCTTTTATTCAAGATTTAGCCGTCATCATGCTGGTAGCAAGCATGGTGACGCTGTTATTTCATCGCTTTAAGTTGCCTGTGGTGCTGGGTTATATCATAGCTGGCGTAATTATTGGCCCGTACACGCCGCTATTTGCGCTCATCCATGACCAAAATACTATTCATACCTTAGCCGAATTAGGCTTAATGTTTTTGCTGTTTTCCTTAGGGCTAGAATTTAATCTGAAAAAACTGAGTAAGGTGGGTGCGTCGGCCTTAGTTGCAGGATTTATTGAAATTACCTTGATGATGTTGGTCGGTTATGAAATTGGCCGCCTGTTTCAATGGCAAACCATGGATGCGCTGTTTTTGGGGGCGATGATGGCGATTTCTTCGACCACCATTATCGTCAAAGCTTTAGATGAGTTGAATCTGAAACATCATCGTTTTGCCCAACTGATTTTTGGTATTTTATTGGTCGAAGATGTCATTGCCATTGCCATTATTGCCTTGCTGTCGGGTGTGGCAACCAGTGGTTCGCTCAGTGCTACCGATGTTTTTGCCACCCTCAGTAAATTAGTGTTGTTTATGTTGGTGTCGTCGTTGGTGGGCTTGTTGACCATTCCTCGACTATTAAATTATGTCGATAAGTACCGTAGTCCAGAAATGTTATTAGTGACGGTCTTAGGTTTGTTATTTGGTTTTTGTTTATTAGTCGTGAAACTAAAATACAGCATGGCTTTAGGGGCATTTGTTATTGGTGCGATTATTGCCGAGTCGAAACAAGTCAAAAAAATAGAGCACTTAATTGAGCCATTACGCGATATGTTCAGCGCGATATTTTTTGTTGCCATTGGCTTGTTGTTTAATCCGAATGTCTTAATGGAACATACTTTTCCCATTGTCGTGATTGCCTGTGCGGTTATTATTGGCAAAATGGTGAGTTGTAGTATTGGTGCGTTTATTTCGGGGCAGGATGGCCGCACTTCCTTGCGTGTTGGCATGGGCTTGGCGCAGATTGGCGAGTTTTCTTTTATTATTGCCTCGTTGGGTATTAGTCTGAAAGTCACCAGTGATTTTTTATATCCGATAGCGGTGGCGGTGGCAGCGGTAACGGCTTTAACAACGCCGTTTTTTATGAAGTCAGCCGATGACTTTTTCAAACATTTGGCGAGCTTTGTGCCTGATTCGGTGGTCGATGTTGCTCATGCCTATACCATTTGGTTGCAGAGCATACAGCCGCAAGGTGATGGCGTGCTGTTGGCGAAGATTATCCGTCGTATTGTTATTCATGTGCTGATTAATTTTGCGGTGGTTATTGCTATCTTTTTAGTCAGTGCCTATTTTGCCAGTGCCTTAGAGCAACGCTTATCGATGTTGATTATTGACGAAGGCCTAGAAAAAACCGTGGTTTGGAGTGGTGCATTATTAGTCTCCTTGCCGTTTTTGATTGCCGCCTATCGAAAGTTGAAAGCACTGAGTATGTTATTGGCAGAAATGAGCGCGGGACAATACACCGCACAAACCCGAAAAGTAGTTTCAGAAGTGATACCTATTGTCGCTATTTTGGTGATATTGCTGTTGGTATCGGCCTTGAGTGCCAGTATTTTGCCGCCTGCCCATTTGCTGTTGGCGGTGTTGCTCTTGTTTGCGTTATTGATACCGTTGTTATGGGGACGTTTTGTGAAGTTGCATTCGCGCTTGCAAATCGCCTTGATTGAGACTTTAGAGGAAGATGAACAAGGGCATTAGCAACAGTGCATTGAGTAGGGGCGATTCGAAATCGCCCTTCTACAAACATGAGTCAATGCTTAGGTCGCTTTTGACACCCACGCCCACAACATTTCACATTTAATCGGCTCGTTACCGCTTTCGTCAGTCACCGTAACAGGTACCCATATTTCACCTTTAGGCTCATTGACGATGCGTGCGACTTCTTCAGGAGTCAGAGTGGCTACAGCACGCATATCGCCTTGCGTGCGTTTGTAAAAATCTACTTTTAGACTTTTAATCAACGGCAGTTTATCGTCAGGTAGGTTAAAGCCCACTACAAAACCTGTCGCGGTTTCAGCCAACAACGCCATCGCTGCCGCATGGACATTCTTAATATGGTTTTGTACTTTGTGTTGATTGCGAATACTGACGACCACACGTTCAGAAGTGATTTCTTCGTACAGCAAACCAGACGTACCCACAAACGGCACGACTTTGCCGAGAATTTTAGAAACGACAGTGGCGCGGACGTTGGCGGGTAGCCATTTGGAGGACTCGACAACACGCTTGAGCTGATTAGACATGGTTAATCCTTGAAGTTATTGAATTGTAACGGAATGCCGAGCGATTGCTCGCGGAGTAAATTCATGGTCGCTTGCAAGGTATCTTTTTTCTTATCGGTGACGCGCACCTTATCGCCTTGAATGCTGGCTTGGACTTTAATGCCCGACTCTTTAATGAGTTTGGCGATTTTTTTGGCGGTATCGCTATCTAAACCGTCTTTGAGTTTAATGACTTGGTGCATTTCTTTGCCCGAAGCGGTCATTTTTTGTGGGTCTAACGATTGTGGGTCAACTTTACGTTTGAGGCAGTGCATTTCTAACATGGCATACACTTGTTCAACCTGAAAGTCAGACTCACCAATTAATTTGATTTCTTTGTTTTTCTCGTTCAGTTCAACTTTGACGTTAGAACCCCGAAAGTCAAAACGGGTTTGAATCTCTTTGGTTGTGTTGACAACCGCATGATTGACTTCATAAATTTCTAATTCAGAGACAACATCAAAAGAAGGCATAGTTCACCTCGTCATAAAAGTGGCAGAATAGTAGCACTTTTTAGGCATATTTGGATTAACCGACCATGGCTTTACACTATCAAATTATTCCCGTCACGCCCTTTGAGCAAAACTGTACCTTGTTATGGTGCGACGACACCATGGAAGGCACGCTCATTGATGCAGGCGGTGACTCGGCAAAATTACGCGCAGCCGTTGCTAAAGCGGGGGTAAAAATCACCAAACTTATCTTAACGCATGGCCATTTAGATCATGTAGGCGCAGTAGTGGAGTTGGCCAAACACTTTGGCGTAGAAGTTGAAGGCCCGCAAAAAGAAGAACAGTTTTGGTTAGATATGTTGCCGCAACAAGCGATGATGTTTAGATTTCCGCCTGCCCAAGCGTTTTTGCCTAACCGTTGGTTAGAACAAGGTGATACGGTCACTGTCGGTAATTTGACTTTAGAGGTGAGATATTGCCCAGGCCATACACCCGGCCATGTTGTTTTTGTCCATCACGAGAGTAAATTAGCCATTGTCGGTGATGTGTTATTCAAAGATGGCATTGGACGCACCGATTTTCCGCGTGGTGATTATCAAACCTTAATTAAGGCGATTCAAACGCAACTATTCACCTTGCCTGATGACTATCAGTTTGTCGCAGGGCATGGGCCAATGTCCACCATTGGCCGTGAGAAAAAACATAATCCGTTTGTCGGTAAGTTTGGCTAGTGGGTGAGGGCGCGAATCAACGCGCCCAATGGTTTTATACGCTAAGAATAATCGCCTCATGCCCCGCCTGAATCGCTGTGCCTTCTCGACAATTTATTTTAAACACCGTGCCATTTACAGTAGCAGTCACCGTAAACTCCATTTTCATTGACTCAATAATGGCTAAGGTATCGCCCGCTGTTACCGTATCACCTTCATTCACCAAAATTTTCCAGACATTACCTGAGACGCTATTGTTAATAATCACGGCGTTATCGGGTAAGGCGATAGCCTCTGTAGTCTGCTCTACGGAGGTTTGACTATCGTCATACTGTGCTTGGCCTGATGCTAACCAACGCTCCCGTTCGGCATCAAAAGCGGCTTGTTGCTGCTGTTTAGCTTCGGCAATAGACTCGGCGTTATCGGTTAAAAAACGACGATAATCACTGAGTTTAAACACCGTTTCTTCTATTTTCAGTGGATAACGGCCTAAAGGAAAATCAGCGCGAATTTGACTTAATTCCTCGTGACTGACTGGAAAAAAGCGAATTTGGTCGAAGAAACGTAGTAGCCACGGTTTGCCATCGGTAAAACAATCGGTTTGCCGATAACGATTCCACATTTGCAAAGTACGACCGACAAACTGATAACCTCCAGGCCCTTCCATGCCATAGACACATAAATACGCACCACCAATGCCCACGGCGTTTTCGGGTGTCCATGTTCGCGCTGGATTGTATTTAGTCGTGACTAAACGATGACGTGGGTCAATAGGCGTTGCCACAGGTGCGCCTAAATAGACATCCCCTAAACCCATGACCAAATAACGGGCTTCAAACAAAATACGCTGTACATCATCAATACTATTTAGGCCGTTGATACGCCGAATAAATTCGATATTACTTGGACACCACGGTGCGTCTTTGCGTACCGATTGCATATATTTTTCAATGGCGAGTTGTGTGGATATATCATCCCACGATAACGGCAAATGCACGATACGCGAGGGTACTTCAATATCGCCAATGGCATCGAGTTGGGCTTCGGCTTCTTTCAGTTTGGCCAAGAGTTGTTCGCGGCTGATGTATCTGTTGTCAAAATGAATTTGTAAGGAGCGAATACCCGGTGTTAAATCAATAATGCCAGCAAGTTGTTGACTTTCAATCCATTGCATAAGAGCGTGGGCGCGAAAGCGTAAATTTAAGTCGAGGACTAAATCGCCATATTCGACTAACAGATATTTATCACCTGCTTGCCGATAGACAACTTGTACTTTGCCATCTTCGGCAGGTAGCTGAAATAAAATCGGGTTTTCAAGTGGCGAGTGACTGTTATCTATGGTGCTTAACGGTTGATTGAGTGTTGCTAGGCTGTGTTCTTGCGCGGTTTCTAAAGCGATAGCTTGCTCATAA
>JBKJUH010000298.1:0-4919 GCA_046590075.1 Agitococcus sp. | reverse complement strand
CGCGTTAAAAACATTTTCATTTGTTCACGTGTGGTATTTTGGCCTTCGTCCAAAATAACGAAGGCATTACTTAAGGTGCGACCACGCATATAGGCTAAGGGCGCAACTTCAATCACTTGTTTTTCAATGAGTTTGGCAACCCGTTCAAAACCTAACATTTCGTACAGGGCATCGTATAGCGGCCGTAAGTAAGGGTCGATTTTGTCCGATAAATCACCTGGTAAAAAGCCCAGTTTTTCGCCAGCTTCTACCGCAGGTCGAACTAATAAAATCCGTTTAACAGCATCTTTTTCTAATTGGTCAACGGCAGCGGCAACGGCTAAATAGGTTTTGCCTGTACCTGCGGGGCCAACACCAAAACTAATGTCATGGCGTAAAATATTAGCGACATAACGTGCTTGGTTTTCACCGCGTGGCCGAATACTGCCTTTGCGAGTAAATAACGTAGGAAAAGTCGATTCTGGCGCAGAGTCTAGCTCATCGTCGGTAACGGTTTGGCTGGTTTGCAACATAAGATGCACCATGTCAGCAGAAATGTCGGAGTTGGTGGTGGTTTCTTCATAAAGCTTGGTTAATAAACGCTCGGCATGACTGACTGCATCCAAAGAACCATGGACATGAAAATGATGGCCACGATGATGAATCTGTACGCCTAGACGCTTTTCTATGAGTTTTAGATTTTGATGAAAAGAACCACAGAGGGCGTTGAGCCGTTTGGTATCAGGTGGGTCAAGATACACTTGGCGAATGGTGGTTACGCTACTGTTCAAGCTAGGGTTATCTCCTAAAACGGGTTACTGTAGGGGCGAATTTATTCGCCCAAAGATTAAATCAATTGGCGAATAAATTCGCCCCTACTTTGTATCAATACCACAGATTAGATGACTTCTTCCACCCAAATCGGTGCGCCTGCACGCACGGCATTGACGTTTGCTTCTTCGGTAATCACCACATCAACAAAACGACCGACTAATGAGGCATCAGCAGGGAAATAGACTACGCGGGTATTGTCAGCCGTGCCCACAACATAACCGTCTTGACGGTCAGAGACTTTTTCGACTAACACACGTTGTGTTGTGCCAATCATGTCGCGGGTTTTACGTAAGGTGTTCTTTTTAATGTGGTCTTTGAGAATCACTAAACGCTCTTTTTTGGTGGCTTCACTAACCGAGTCTGATAATTCTGCGGCAGGAGTTCCCGGTCTTTTCGAGAAGATGAAACTAAAAGAATGGTCGTAGTCCACTTCGGCAATCAGATTCATCGTTGCCATAAAGTCTTCGTCGGTTTCGTTGGGGAAACCAATAATAAAGTCAGAAGAAATTAAAATATCAGGACGAGCGGCTTTGAGTTTGTGGATACGCGCTAAATAATCAGCCGCCGTGTGGTTACGTTTCATTGCCGCCAAAATACTATCTGAACCCGATTGCACAGGTAAATGAACGTGCGAAGCCAGTTTAGGAATATCGACATAAGCGGCAATTAAATCATCACTAAATTCGAGTGGGTGAGAGGTGGTGTAGCGAATCCGACCAATACCATCAATCTCGGCAATATGTTTTAACAGTTCAGCAAAACTGCACATCTCGCCTGTATGAAAAGCACCACGATACCCATTGACGTTTTGGCCTAATAAAGTAATTTCACGCACGCCTTGACTGGCTAAATGGGCAATTTCGGCAATGACATCATCAAAGGGGCGGGAAATTTCTTCACCACGCGTATAAGGCACAACACAGAAAGAGCAGTATTTAGAACAGCCTTCCATAATCGAAATATAGGCTTTGCAACCTTCGACTTTAGGTTCGGGTAAAAAGTCGAATTTTTCATTTTCGGGAAAACTAATATCCATCACCGCAATTTTGTTTTTATTGCGTTCATCAAATAATTTAGGCAAACGATGCAGGGTTTGAGGGCCAAAAACCATATCGACATAGGGTGCGCGTTTACGAATGTTGTCTCCTTCTTGAGAGGCGACACAACCACCGACACCAATCACCATTTCAGGACGTTTTGCTTTCAGTTTGCGCCAGCGACCTAAGGCCGAAAATACCTTTTCTTCGGCTTTTTCACGAATCGAGCAGGTGTTCATTAACAACACATCGGCTTCTTCGGGATTAAAGGTGCGAACCATGCCATGAGATGCACCCAATAAATCCGCCATACGCGAACTATCGTATTCATTCATTTGGCAGCCTTGGGTTTCGATATACACTTTTTTAGACGTGGTAGACATGGTAATTGGCACAAACAACATAAAACGGGTGTCTATTATAGCGAGCTATGACGGTGACGGGCAAAAAATTGACATAAGGACTTACGCATCGCACTGCGATTAGCGCGTTTTGCGAACATAAAGCAGCCTAATACTAAACTGGAATCAAGATAATAGTAATGAATTAAATAATTTATTGATTATCAATATCTTACAATACAATAACCACACTTGACGATAGCGGTTTAGTATAAAGCGGCTGAAATGTGAGCAAATAAGCGATAACCGCGTAAGTTCTAAGAAGTTTTGTTACAGAGCAACAGCTTAAAGGGTGATGATAGCAGTTATAATTTCATGAGGTTTAGCGTGTTATTCTGCCTCGTCATGGTTTTGTCTCAGTATCCATTCAACATTCACTCATTCAATAGTCATGTAAAAATTATGGAGTCATTAACGTGTTATTGAAAAAAAATGGCTTAGCCGTTGTGGTCATCCTAAGTTCGGTATTCAGTCACGCTGACGACAAGGATTTTTTGGCTGCTCGTGATGCGTATAAGGTGTCGGATATTTCAGCATTGTCTGACTATTCCATCAAACTGCAAGGTGATGTTCTGGCTATTTATGCCGATTATTATTTAGTGAGTCGACAATTAGAAACCGCCGACAGCATTGCCGTGATTACGTTTTTACAAAAATATCCTGACTCATGGTTGGCGGAAAAGCTGCGTGCTGAGTGGTTGTTAGTGTTAGCTAAACGTCAAGATTGGCCAAATTATCGGCAATTTTATAGTAGCTTAGTCAAGCCTGAACAAGAACATAAATGTTATAACTATATTTCGCGTCTTAAAACCGATGATAAAACAGCCGCCGACGAAGCGCGTACGGAATTTTGGTTAAGTACCAAAAGTTTAACTGTGCCTTGCGCTGAGTTATTGCAGTTATTACAACAAACACCCGTCATTACTCAGGATGATTATTGGTTACGGTTACGCCTCGCTATGCAAAATGGCAATATGGCTTTAGCGCGTACCCTTGCAGGTAAATTGGGTATTAATCTGTCGGCCAAACAGTTGGCACAAATTGCTAAACATCCTCAAAGTCATTTAACACGCCCCGATGTCGAAACAGCAATTGGCCACGAGTTGTATTTGATGGCCTTGTATCGTTATGTGCGTCAAGACCTCAATAAAGCCGTGACTTATTGGCAGTCGGTAGAAAAACGTTTTAATGGCGAAGACCGTCCGTATGGCTGGCGATTAATTGCTTTAGTGGCGGCCAAAAAACAAGATAGTCGTGCGGTAGACTGGTTTAAGCTTAGTGAAGGGACTTTTTGGCCAGATGAAGACCGTGAATGGGCGATTCGTAGTGCCATTCGGTTGCAGCGGTGGAGTGATGTGTTAGCGTTTATCAATCGCCTATCTGCTGAAAAACAACAAGAACGGGTGTGGAAGTATTGGCGTGCGCGTTCGATGGAAGGCAATGCCGAAAAAGTCAACATTGTGCAAGCGATCTATAACGGTTTGGCGGTGGATGATGATTATTACGGCTTACTTGCACGTGACCGTTTGGGTAGTCGTATTACTAGCCAACCCAAAACTTATGTTTTAACGGAACAAGATAAACAACTGTATAACCAAAGCGTGGGATTACAACGGGCTTTACGTTTATATGCTTTGGATTTACGCACCGAAGCCGTGCGCGAATGGAATTGGGCGTTACGCAATGCCGACGATAAATTATTGTTGTCTGCGGCAGAACGGGCGGCCATTGTTCACTGGTATGACCGCGCTATTTACGCAGCTGATCGTACCAAACAACTGCATAGTTATAGCTTGCGTTATTTAACACCCTATAAAGAAATTACGCGGGGTTATGCTCAACAGTTAGGTGTTGACCCTGCATGGGTTTATGGATTAATCCGCCAAGAAAGTCGCTTTATTATCAATGCTAAATCAGGAGTTGGCGCAGGTGGCTTAATGCAGTTAATGCCAAACACCGCGCAATGGGTTGCCAATCGTTTGAAAATTCCCTATCACGCAGGCATGGTCAATGAGGTCGGTACGAATGTGCGATTAGGCACTTATTATATTAAACATGTGTTTCAACAATTGGGTAATCAACCTGTTTTAGCAACGGCAGGATATAACGCGGGACCAAGCCGTGCGCGCCTATGGCAAGCGTCAACGGCTTTACCTGTGGATGTGTATACCGAAACCATTCCGTTTTTAGAAACCCGCGATTATGTGAAAAAAGTGATGGCCAATGCCGTGCATTATGGCTTAGGGTTTGAGCAGGACTCACAATCCATTACCGAACGCATGGGGAAGGTGATTCCAGCGCGGAATTAGTTAGGCGTAAAGCGGTGGTGTGTTCTAGGAGAGGGCTAGGGTCAATGCCATTAAGTTAAGCGATTTTAATTGGCTTCGACTCCGCTCAGCCAACGCAAAAGCGCACCCTGAGCGGAGTCGAAGGGGTATTTTTTGAAGCAAATTTTCTTAACTTAATGGCATTGGGGCTAGGGTTGGGTCTAAAAGCGGCGTAATTAACCTGTTATTAGGCAAAAAATCACCCTCACCCCAACTCTCTCTGAGGGCTAGCGTATGCACACATCTTTTGAGTGATGAATGAGTCAATAAACAGAGTTAAATTCCCCTCTTGAGAGGGGTTAGGGGTGTGTTAGTAGTAAAAAGCACTGGTTTTTGTGCGA
>JBKJUH010000094.1:0-5190 GCA_046590075.1 Agitococcus sp. | reverse complement strand
ATTGAATTTCGGCCACAGGACGTAAGCCTTGACTGCTCATGCCAACGGCAATGCCTGCAATCAACGCTTCAGCGAGGGGCGTATCTAACACTCGACGTGCACCAAAACGTTCGCGTAAGCCAACAGTTGCCCGAAAGACACCGCCATTGCGGCCAACATCTTCGCCTAAAATAATCACCCGTTCATCTTCGGTGAGTGCGCGACCAAGGGCGAGGTCAACGGCTTACACGAGATTTAATTGCATGATTTTCCCCATTTCTGTAAAAAATCGGCTTTTTGTTGGGCTAAATCAGCGGGCAAATCGGCATACACATAATCAAACATATCGGCGGGATTAGCAGGTGGCAGCGATAAATAATGCGTGACATCGAGGCTAATCTGCGCCAACAGTTCGCTTTCCATGGTCTGTTGCTGTTCATCAGTCCAAGACAATTGTTCTTGCAAGAGTTGCCGAAAACGTAGCAATGGCTCGTGTTGTTGGGCATGGTCACGGCTGGCTTTGTCGGCATAACGACTCATGTCATCGGCCGTAGTATGGTCGCATAAACGATAGGTAACGGCTTCAATTAAGGTTGCGCCCTTACCGTGACGGGCGCGAGTGAGGGCTTCATCTAACACCGCCATTAATGCAAAAAAATCATTACCATCCACACGAACACCAACAATGCCTGCGGCAATGGCTTTTTGTGCCAAAGTTTCCGCCGCCGTCTGTTCGCTAAGAGGCACAGAAATTGCCCATTGATTGTTATTGATGACTACCACTAACGGTAAATGCCATACTCCTGCTAAATTTAACGCTTCATAAAAGTCCCCACGCGAACTGGCGCCATCACCACACGTGGTTAGCGCAGCAAATGGCTGATGACGGAGTTTGAGCGCAGTAGCAACGCCTGCGGCATGGGTGACTTGGGTAGCGATGGGAATACACGCGGGTAAGTCGTGGGGGGCGGTATCCTGTGAACCCCATTCATCACCACCCCAAAATTGTAGAATCGAGTGCATAGCCATGCCGCGTAACATTTGTGCGGCTTGGTCACGATAGTAAGGGATAAAAACATCGTCAGGCTGCAGACTAAAACCAATGGCGGTGCTGATGGCTTCTTGGCCTAAACAACTGGCATACGTGCCGAGTTGTCCTGTACGTTGTAAGGCGACGGCACGTTGGTCAAACAACCGTGTCAGCGATAAATGCCTATAGGCGCGTAACCACAGTTCAGGTTGTTGCAGGGCGATGGGGGTGTGCTTACTGAGTTGTCCCGTTGGGCTAAGTAATTGATGAATAGGGTAATCTAAGGTTTGACCATGAGCAAAAGTCATTACTGACTCCTAAAGCTTTTATAATGGAGGCTTTAGTTTGAGTGTAGTCAGTAGTCAGGACTTTGCCAGTGGCCTTAATGCCAACTGGCAGACAAAATACCTTAACGTAACCTGAGTTCGGGATAAGAATGCGCTAAATATGTATTTGGTCCCCTCTTGAGAGGGGAATTAGGGGTGTGTTGGCGTAAAGAACTCAAATATTCGTTTTTTGGCCACTATTTAACCCACCCCTAGCCCCTCCAAGGAGGGGAATTACTCACTATTCTTATTTTTTATCAATGAAAATAATAGGCTATACCTTAGTCGAACCGAACTCAGGTTAACGTAAATAACCCATTAACGGCTTATGCAAGTTCAAATGCACACCCAAGTTGACAAAATTCCAATAATGGCCGCCAATGGCGCGATTCACCATCATGGTTTCGGCACTGGGTTGAAAACTATCCCAATACTTCATCAACGATTTAACTTTGGCTAATACCTGTTCATGAACATGACTGTGGGCAAAGTCGAAGGTTTTGTCTTGTAATGGGGCGAGTAAAATGGCAATCCATTCTAAATAATATTCAGGGGGCACTTCACCGACGTTGGTGCGTATACCCAAGCTGCGTAGGGCGACATCAACCGTGGCATAGTCATTCATCAATGCTGCTTTAACTAAGCGTTTTAATTCACCGACTAAAAAGGGATTTAAGCGTTTGACGCAGCCAAAATCATAAATCACTAAACTGCCATCGGGACGAAAAGCGAAATTTCCAGGGTGCGAGTCGCAATGCAAGGCTTGTAAATGGTACATCTGCTCACATAACACATGAAATAGACGCTCGCCAATGTCGTTGCGTACTGACGCAGGATAATGTTTAGCCTCGGCAATATCATCCCCACCTTCATAACTCAAGGTTAAAACCCGTTTACTGGAATAGTCGCTATATACCTGAGGAATGATGACTTTCGCGTCTAGCGCATGAAATGCCCGAAACTCAGCTAAGTTGGCGGCTTCTTGTAAGTAATCTAATTCGGCATGAAGGGAGATGCGAATTTCAGCAAACAGTTTTTCTTGTAGTTCTTTATTGATTTTAATCACACCTGCCAATTTTAAGGCCATGCGTAAATGTTTTAAGTCGGACTCGCAACATTCTTCGACACCCGGATATTGCACTTTCACAATAACATCTTCACCTGTGGGTAATTTGGCGCGATGCACTTGGCCAATAGAGGCAGCGGCAAAAGGCTTTTCATCAAACTCAAGAAATTTTTCGTGCGGGTTCACGCCCAATTCACGAATGATTTGCTGTTCAATAATATTAAACGGCATCGGTGGCGCTTCTTTTTGCAGTTTGCTCATTGCCGACGCAATTTCAGGCGGAAATATATCTTGATACTGAGAAGCAATTTGTCCCACTTTCATCACCGCGCCTTTCATCTCTCCCAGTGTATTGGCAATTTGTTTGCCAATTTCGTGATACATATCACTGCGGGCTTCGGCTTTTTGTTCGTCTGAGCCAACCAGACTTTTCATCGAGTTACTCATCACCTTGCCTGTGATACTGGCAGTCATACCTGCAAGGCGCATAAAGCGTTTTGTTGGCGTGCTGGCATGGGATTTGTTGTTGTCGCTCATGATGAAAACTCTAAGATAATAGATAGTGAATGGTAGCATCCTAAAGCCATTTCAAGGCTTGTCAATGTCCTCAATGTCTTGTTAATCACGATGAGTCCTCATCATGGGCTAGTCGTGGGTTTGATTTTTCTTGACCAATAACGTTGAAAAAACGTTGAAAAATCAATAACAAAAAACTGAAAAAACATATAAAGTGATGTATATGTACTACAATAATTAACATAAGTACGGGCGTATACGTTTTATTGTGTTTTCTTTTTAGAGTGAACCTGTTGAAGCATTGCTGCTATTGCCCGTTGATGATTCGATACAATTCACTATCAGTGCGTACGGAAAATGTAAGTCCAAACATAAACAAGGCGAAGGTTATGACTGCCATACCAACCGCGTTATTACCTGACTATCGTTTATTGTTTGAGTCAGCCCCCGCCTTGTACCTTATTTTATCACCAGACTTTGTCATCATCGAAGCCACAAACGCCTATTTACAAGCAACGATGACTAAACGTGAGCAAGTGTTAGGGCAACTGTTGTTTGATGTTTTTCCTGATGATCCTGATGATGCTGAGGCTACGGGTGTAAAAAATTTATTAGCGTCATTGAATCGTGTTAAAGAGGATTTGATAGCCGATACCATGGCTGTGCAAAAATATGCCATTCGTCGGCCAGAACAAGAGGGCGGTAGTTTTGAGGAGCGTTTTTGGAGTCCCATTAACACGCCAATTATCAATGATAACGGGCAGTTATTGTATATTATCCATCGGGTAGAAGATGTTACCGAGTTTATTCAACTCAAACAGTCCAGAAGCCAACAAGAACAGCTCAATATTGAACTGCGCAATCAAGCAGAAAAAGCGGAAATGGAAGTGTATTTGCGCGCCCAAGAAGTTGCTGCTGCGAATCGGCATTTGCAATATGCCAATGCCGAGTTAGAGCGACTGAATGACAAAATGAAAGAGTTAGACCAATTTAAAACCCAGTTTTTTGCCAATATTAGTCATGAATTACGCACGCCCCTGACCTTAATTTTAGCACCCGTCGAACAGTTATTAACGACAACACTGGATGATAAAACACGTCGTATTTTAGGCATAGCCGTCCGCAATGCGCAGCTACTCTTAAAGCAAGTCAACGAATTGCTGGATATTGCTAAATTAGAGGCAGGAAAAATCGTTTTAAACCCAGAGAAGAAAAACTTAGCCAGTATCATTAAATTAGTGGCTAGCCATTTTGAAGGGCTAGCCGAAGAACGCCAAATTGACTTTGTCATTGATGCGGATGACCCCGTACTCGCGCATGTTGATGGTGAAAAAATACAGCATATTTTGCTCAATTTATTTGCCAATGCCTTTCAGTTTACGCCAATAAACGGCAGGATTCGTTGTACCTTAAAAGCGGATTACGCGCAGTGTCATGCGATTATTGAGCTTGCTGATAGTGGCGCAGGTGTTATGCCAGAACACAGAGAACTGGTGTTTGAACCCTTTAGACAGTATGAAGTTTTCAATACTAAAAATTCATCAGGAACAGGTTTAGGTTTAGCCATTGCCCGAGCGTTTGCCGAGTTACATGGTGGCACTTTAGTGGTGACAACTGCGCCAGAAGGTGGCGCGTTATTTAGTTTAGCATTGCCCATTTTAGCATTATCAGATACTGGCCATCTAAATCCGCATGATTTTATCTCACCGAATACGCATGGCAAAATCGAAAGAGTATTTGCAGAGTTTAAATTCGATAACGAAGTCATTGTGATTGAGCAAGAAAAAAATGAAGGTGCTTTAGTGTTAGTCATTGAAGATAATGTTGAGATGAATAAATTTATTTGTATGAGTTTAACGTCTGATTATCGCGTGGCTTCGGCTTTAAATGGCCGTGAAGGGTTAAACCAAGCATTATTACTTCAGCCCGATTTAATTGTTTCTGACGTGTTGATGCCCGAGCTGAGTGGTGATTTATTAGTTAAAGAGATACGGCAGCATGAAGTATTAAAGCTTATCCCCATTTTATTATTAAGTGTGCGTGCCGAAGATGATTTTCGCGTACATCAGTTACAGGCAGGAGCGCAAGATTATTTGGTGAAGCCGTTTTCTCTGAGTGAGTTACAAGTCAGAGTGCGTAATTTGGTTAATGCAAAATTAGCGGAAGATAAAAATAGGCAATTAACCGAAGATCTCAAACAACGCCATATTTATTTACGTCATTTAACGGACGAGTTGGTGAATGCCAATAAAGAACTCGAAAGTTTTTCTTAT
>JBKJUH010000028.1:0-2994 GCA_046590075.1 Agitococcus sp. | reverse complement strand
GCCTTTTGTGTATTAGTCATACGTTATGGTTATTTGCAAATCGTTCAATATGATACCTATCAAACCCAAGCCGAAAGTAATCGTGTCAAGCTGCAAGCCATTGCCCCGCCACGAGGTTATATTTACGACCGTAACGGCATTTTATTAGCCGATAATCGCCCCGTTTTTACCGCCATCATGAGTCTGCAAGAGGTGGGTGATGTTAAAGACACGCTCAGACGCATCACCCCTATTTTACAATTAAGCCCTGAAGATATAGAACGCATTAACAATCGCATCAAAATCGCTCATCCTTACGATGCAATTGCCTTAAAAATCAACTTAAATGAAGAAGATATTGCCCGTTTTGCCGAAGTCAAATTTCAATTTTCGGGAGTGGATATTGAAGTCAAACTGGCGCGTTATTACCCGTATGGTGAGCTATTTGCGCACTCTCTGGGTTATGTTGGCCGTATTTCCGATAAAGAAGTCACGCAACTAGATGCCAGTATTTATGCAGGCACAGACTTAATTGGCAAAACAGGCATCGAAAAATATTACGAAAAAATTCTGCAAGGCAAACCTGGTTATCAGCATATTGAAGCGAACGCCCACGGCCAAGTATTACGCTTATTACAACGCACACCTCCTGAACGCGGTAATGATTTAACGCTGCATTTAGATTATGGCCTCCAAAAACTAGCACAAGAACAATTAGCAGGACGACGCGGCGCAATTGTTGCCATCGAGCCCAGTACAGGTGGTGTATTGGCGTTTGTCAGCAATCCCAGCTTTGACCCCAATCCCTTTGTCAATGGTGTGCCTAAGGCTTTATATAACTTTTGGCGCGAGCATCCCGATAAACCGCTGTATAACCGCGCCTCACAAGGAATTTATCCTCCTGGTTCTACCATTAAACCCTTTGAAGCTCTGGGTGGCTTACATTATGGCTTAGTGGATTGGGACTACAAAATTCGCGACCCTGGTTTTTATCGTTTACCAGGTGATAGCCATATGTTTAGGGACTGGAAAAAAGGCGGTCATGGGGTTGTGAACTTACATCGTGCCATTGAAATTTCTTGTGATACCTATTTTTATCAACTATCCAGCCGTATGGGGGTTGATCGTTTTCACGATTTTATGGCGCAATTTGGTTTTGGTCAATTAACAGGCATTGATATCGTCAATGAAAAAAGCGGCACCTTACCGTCCATAGCATGGAAACGTAAAGCCTTAAAAGCACCGTGGTATTTAGGCGAGATGTTGTCGGTTGGCATTGGACAAGGTTATTTTACTGCCACGCCGTTACAAGTGGCGATGGCCACTGCAATTATGGCTAATAAAGGCAAACACATCACTCCACATTTACTTAAAAGTAGTGAAGGCTCAACACCCTATAAAACACAAAATACCCCCAATGGCCAAGTACAATTTGCAGGCGATGCTGGTCAATGGGATTTAATGCACGCGGCCATGCGTGATGTGGTACATGGGCGAGGAACTGCGGGTGGTTTACGTCGTAATTTAGTAGGGTATGACATTGCTGGTAAAACGGGTACCGCTCAAGTCAAAGGCATTAAACAAGGTCAACGCTACAGCGAAAAAGGCGTGGAAGAACGCTTTTTAGACCATGCGTGGTTTATGGGTTTTGCGCCTGTCAACAACCCACAAGTGGCTGTTGCTGTCTTGGTCGAAAACGGTAAACACGGCAGTAGTGCCGCAGGGCCTATTGCTAAAGTGGTGTTTGATTACGTCGTTCATAAGATGAATCATACCCCTGCAATCAATACCGATGCGGCTTCACCTTCTGTACCATCGACAACCACCCCCACTACACCCGTTCCAGCCGCAGGTGATGAATGAATAAACCTCAACAATACCAATTTTTACGACGCGCACCTGCCAACCCCATGCAGCAGTCGTTACGCCGAAGTGTCTGGTTAAAACTGCATATCGACTTACCCTTACTGACGTTATTATGTTTGGCGTGTTTAATTGGCATTATTCAACTGTATAGCGCGTCTGGCTCCAATGTAGACTTAGTCATTAAGCAAATGATGAGCTTTTTTTTAGGTCTCACGATTTTACTATTTTTGGCACAAATTCCCCCACGTATTTATCAAACCGCTTCGCCTTGGTTATATATTGCCGTTTTAGGATTATTGGTGATGGTGGCCTTATTTGGCACAGTAGCTATGGGGGCAAGACGTTGGCTCACTATTCCTCACGTTAGCCGTTTTCAACCATCTGAATTTATGAAACTGGCCATGCCCATGATGATGGCGTGGTTCTTAGCAAATCGGGTCTTACCACCCTCCTTAAAAGTAATTATTGCTACATTGATAATTATTGCTTTGCCTGCAGCGTTAATTGCCCGTCAACCCGACTTAGGTACTGCATTACTGGTGACAGCCAGCGGATTTTTTGTGTTGTTTATGGCTGGTTTACCGTGGTGGTTTTTGGGGCTTACGCTCACAGGTGTGGCGGCAATTGCGCCTATTGCGTGGCACTTTTTACATGATTATCAAAGACAACGACTCATCACTCTTATCAATCCCGAAGCCGACCCTTTAGGTACAGGCTGGAATATTATTCAATCCAAAACTGCTATTGGTTCGGGTGGCTTGATGGGCAAAGGTTGGTTAAACGGCTCACAGGCGCATCTGGAGTTTTTGCCCGAAGGCCATACCGACTTTATTATTGCCACTTATTCTGAAGAGTTTGGTTTAGTCGGCATCATTGCTTTATTGTTGTTATACGGCGCGATTATTTTTCGCTGCTTATATATCGCCAGTACCGCCAGTGATTGCTATAGCCGCTTATTAGCAGGCGCTATTACCTTGTCATTTTTTGTGTATGTCTTTGTTAATGCAGGAATGGTGAGTGGTATATTGCCCGTTGTTGGCGTGCCCTTACCTTTTATTAGTTATGGCGGCACTGCCCTGCTAACGCTAGGAATGGGTGCCGGTATTCTGATGAGTGTGCAGCGCAATCGTAAATTGGTACAAACGTGAG
>JBKJUH010000164.1:0-4613 GCA_046590075.1 Agitococcus sp. | reverse complement strand
ATAAGCCATCCTCAATACTATAAATCCAGCCATGTACCGTGATTTTTTGCCCCCTGCGCCACGCATTGCGGACTAAGGTATTTTCACAGACATTAAAGACTTGCTCCATGACGTTTAGCTCACAAACAGCATCCATTCGTGCATTTTCATTGTCAAACGTTGCTAAGTAATTTTGATATTTAATCAGTGTGTCTTGAACATGACGCAACCAATTATCAATCAAACCAAACTCTTGATGTTGCATTGCCGCTTGAATGCCGCCACAACGATAATGACCACAGACAATAATATGCTCTACTTTCAGCACATCAATGGCGTATTGCATGACCGACAGGCAATTAAAATCGGTATGAATAACGAGGTTGGCGACATTACGGTGCACAAACATATCACCGGGTAATAAATCCACCAGTTGCGTACAAGGGACGCGGCTATCTGAACAACCAATCCACAAATAACGTGGGGTTTGTTGCGACGATAATTTAGAAAAAAACTCAGGGTCTTGCGACTTTATCTGAGTTGCCCATGCGCGATTATTGGCAAGCAATTGCTCAAGTTTTTGGCTCATCTTGGGGGTTTGACTCCGTAGTCTCAGGCACTAAGGCAACAAGGGAAACGCGGGTTAGCATATTAATCGTTTGCTTTTCTGTCCATAAGGCAGCATAAGTCAGCAGGACAATACTTGCCAACAATACGCCACAGCCGAGAAAGGCTAAATTTCCTAATGCGGCGAGCTTGGCAACTTCTATATCACTGACCTGACCGACTTGTAACTTGTGCAAAAGCAGCATAGGGTCGATATATAACGGTGACTTTTGCCATAACCAGCCATAAAAGCCAGCCAACGCCACAAGAAATAACCAGCCTAAGCGATTCCACCAGCGAATATGAAATAGGCGTTTATCCAAATAATGTTGTTGTTCTAAAGTCATGGTGATTCTCAAATAATCTGAGTGTTGAATCAGGACTTACGCATTGCACCGCGATTAGCGCGTTTTATGAACATAAAGCCGCCTAAAGCGGCTGAAATGTGAGCAAATAAGCGATAACCGTGTAAGTCCTAAAATGTCAGCGTAAGGACGCTTGAGCAGACGCGGCTATGTTACCTTAAATTTGCAATAACCATGCAGCGGATAAACGACCTTGTAGTAATTTTAATGAAGAATTAAGGCTTGCGCTTCTTTGTTGCGTTTGCTGTTTTCATGCTTGGCATTATGCCGCGCTCAGTTGACAGTTTGTTAACGCGTTGCAGTCACTTTATTGACAGTTTGGTGACGGAATGAGGTCCGCGAAAGTGAACGGATAAAGTGATAGGCGATAACAGCCTAAGTCCTATAAAATAGCAAAACTTTTACTACTCAAAAGAGATAAAGCCCATGAGCCAGTTTGATAATGTCAGTGTTGTAAAAAAATCGAATATGTATTTTGATGGTAAATGTGTTAGCCATACGGTGATTTTTGCTGATGGTACACGTAAAACAGTGGGCGTGATTTTCCCCTCGTCGTTGGTGTTTAATACAGGCGCACCTGAGATTATGGAAGTGTTAGGCGGCAAATGCCGTGTTCAATTAGCAGGTAGCGATACGTGGAATGAATACGGTGCGGGTCAGTCGTTTGATGTTGCTGGTAACTCTAGTTTTAACATTGAAACATTAGAAACCTTAGATTACGTTTGTCATTTTGCTTAATGGTTAAGCCGTAGGGGCAAATAATTATTTGCCCCTACTTTTCGCATCGTATAGTCTGTAAAACGCCCTAACTTCGTTGTTTCACTCCCATATTGTAGCTTACTTGCATAGCTGCAATAAGTGCTAAAATCTGTCCCAAACCAGCGTTATACGGCTTACTCTTGCTCTGTAGCAAATTTTTATCAAGAAGAAAACTTTCTAAACCTCTTGTACTTGGTGGATAGCCTGCCTGTAACAAATCCTCAGTCAGCTCACTCAAAATGGTTTCATAATCACCAAGTTTTTTATATCTCTTTCCTACTTTTATGGCTAGTGTTATATAGTTCTGACCTGTTTTAACCGCAATACCAGTATCCCGAGATATTTGTCCAGCAACGTCTTTCTTAGACCCGACCACATCAAAGTAGGATGTATTCGCAATATAAAACATTGACATATGGACTATTTGACTTATTCCAATTAGAGAGTTGCTCCTGCGAATAATATCTACTACATCACTATAACCAACTATTTTTAGCATACTAAAATCCATCCACATTGAAAGCCTTCGTTATACTTTCCGTTCGTGGTAAGCCTGTCGAACCATTGTGGCTACAGCACTTCGACAGGCTCAGTGCGAACGAGTTAGAGCAGAATATTTCTGCCTACAGCTTGTAAGGGCGATTCACAAATCGCCTTTACCCCCACGGATTTAACAAACTTACGCCTATTCCCTGAAAATCCGCGACATTGCGAGTGACAACCGTCATATTATGAATTAAGGCCGTTGCACCGATGAGCGCGTCGCGTTCAGAGCGAGGATTAGGCACATGTAAACGGGCGCAACGCAGAGCTACAGCCATATCAACGGGTAAAATACGGGCAGCAAAAGCGGGTAATACTTGAGTATCAAACCAACGTCGCAACATTGCCCCTTGCACAACATCTCGATGCTCTAGCTGCAAAATTCCCATTTCTAATTCCATCATGGAAATAGCCGATACAAATAATTGCTGAGAATCCACTCGACTTGCCCAAGCCATCACATTAGCATTTGCTTTGCCAGTTTTTGCTTTGCGTAACTCAGAAACAACATTGGTATCCAGTACAAACATTAACCAAAATCCACAGGGCGACTAAAGTTAGGCGTTAAACGTGGCGGCTCAAACTCAATGTCATCTTCTGAGGCCAGTAAGTCAATAATATTAGCACGATGACCCACTAATTTTTGATAGTCGGCAAAAGATAGCAACACATGCGAAGGATTACCTCTGTCGGTAATAAAGACTGCCCCTTGTTGCGCTGCTTTTTTGGCATGACTGATATGTTGGTTAAAATCTCGGCTGGAGATAGTGGTCATCAACATCTTAAATCCCCCTGATAACAAGGAATGTAGCAATGTTACTACACTCCTCCATAGGCTATCATGCCCTTATATCTAAAATCAAACCTCTATCACACTCACTTTTTTTGCCCGTTTCGGTTTACTCACCGCCACCAAAGGCGATACTTTGACAGGCGTGCCATTCAGTGCCGCATTACCGCTAACACCATCAACATAAGCATCATCAGTAATATCGTTTAAGCTTACCCCTGCTTTACCTTCGGCAATACTTAATTGTGTGCCTTCACGATTATGGCCAAATCCATGTGGAATGCTGATAACACCACGCATAATGTCATCCGACAATTCGGCAGGAATGATAATTTCACCGACACGCGATTGCACTTTGACCATTTCCCCGTCTTGTACATTTAAGGCTTGGGCATCTTGGGTATGGATGATGACCGTACAACGATTTTTGCCTTTGATTAGCGGTAAGCTATTGTGTAACCACGAGTTATTACTACGGACATGACGACGACCAATCACCACAAAATCGGTAGCTTGGCGCGGTGTAAAACTCGCTAACGCTAGACGGGCACGACTCAACTCTGCCAAATAAATATGCGGAGACAAGACAATTTTGCCATCGCTAGTACAAATCCGTTGCGCTAATGCAGGTTGTAACGCGCCTAAATCTAAGCCGTGAGGGTTTTCTTGCAATTTTGCCAAACTTAAACCTTGCGCCTTACCACCTGCCGCGGTTGCCACCAACATTTGCTCTAATTGGCGAGCCAATTTTTTGGTTGAGGGTAGCAGTTTTAAAGCTTTCACCAATAATTGACCACTGGACGCAGCGGCGTTGGTTAAACCTAAAGGCAAGTTGCCATAAGGGCCCGCTTGCAATAATACATCTAAAATACCTTCAGGTTTTAAGCGATTGACGACCTTTTTAATGCCTTGCCAAATCAGTTTTTCTGTTGGTGAATTGGCATTGAGGCGTGCTGCTAACTCCAAAAGAATTTGCCAATCGTGCAATGCGCCTTCAGGGGCGGCAAATAAGGGTGGCGAATATTTACTGACATGACGCACGGCCAACAGATTAAAAATCAAATCATAATGGCCATGTTCCAGTGGCCCTGTCGGTGGCAAGATGATATTGGCGTGGCGCGTGGTTTCGTTGAGGTAAATATCAATTGACACCATAAACTCTAAGTCCTCTAGAGCTTCATCCAATTGCCGACCATTGGGTGTCGACAAGACAATATTGCCTGCATGGGTAATCATGGCGCGAATTTGATTTTTGCCTTCGGTGAGAATTTCTTCAGCTAACACGGCAACAGGTAATTCACCATTAAACTCAGGCAAACCACGCACCCGTGATTGATAACGATTAAAACTACCGCATAACGCAGGTGAAGACGACGTCAAACCGACAACATCAACTGCGGGATGATTAAATAACACACCACCAACTTTGTCTAAATTGCCCGTGACCACATTAATGACATTGATTAACCATGCCGATGCACCACCGTATTCTTGTGTGCAAATCCCCACTCGGCCATAACAAATAGCGGTTGACGCTTTGGCAAAATCACGCGCCAAACCCTTAATAACAT
>JBKJUH010000136.1:0-11781 GCA_046590075.1 Agitococcus sp. | reverse complement strand
CGAATCAATTCGCAATTCGCCCAACAAACAGATGACTTACTCGGCAATCACTTCCGCGCTTTCAATAACGACAGGTTCTAAAGGTACATCACCATGACCGCCTTTGTTACCCGTTTTAACAACACGAATTTTATTAACAATATCCATACCTTCAGAAACTTTACCAAATACTGCGTAACCCCAACCTTGGGTGGTTTTGCTAGAGTAGTTCAAAAAGCTATTGCCAGCCGAGGTATTAATAAAGAACTGAGCAGAGGCTGAATGTGGATCTTGTGTACGAGCCATCGCAACCGTGCCGAGGTCGTTTTTCAAGCCATTGTCGGCTTCGTTTTGAATAGACGCTTTGGTTGGTTTTTGGCTCATGTTTTTGTCGAAGCCACCACCTTGAATCATAAAGTCTTTAATGACGCGATGAAAAATCATGCCATTATAATGACCACTTTTGACGTACTCAATAAAGTTAGCCACGGTTTTTGGGGCTTTGACTTCATCCAGTTCTAGCACAATACGGCCAAAGTTTGTATTTAAAGCAACTTTCATCATCGTTATCCTATGGGTTAAGGGTTTACTACTTGAGACCGAGGCAAGCAATCGCTAGACTCTCAAGTCTTTAATTTGGACTGAGTGCTAACGGCTGGTATTTATCGGCATTTTAACCGTAGTTGGGTTTTTTTGCTGACAAATTCATCCGCACAGCGAGTGATCCTCAGTTCTTATTTGCTGGCCGCCAATAATAGAGGCTAGTTTTACGCTTGTCATGCGAGTTGTTTTGATGGAAGCCAAAGATTTTATCCGCGCACAAATTGTTAACGATTTAGCAAGTGCTAAACATACAAAAGTGATTACCCGTTTTCCACCCGAGCCCAATGGTTATTTGCATATTGGTCATGCTAAATCCATTTGTTTGAATTTTGGTATTGCTGTCGAAAGTCAAGGCGAATGTAATTTACGTTTTGATGACACCAATCCCGAAAAAGAATCGCAAGAATATATTGATGCCATTCAGCGTGATGTCACTTGGCTCGGTTTTCACTGGGCAGGCAATGTCCGTTATGCGTCGGATTATTTTGATGCTTTGTACGATTACGCGCTGCAACTTATCAATATGGGTAAAGCCTATGTAGACTCACAATCGCCTGAAGAAATTCAACAAACTCGCGGTAGTTTTGTCGAAGCGGGCAAAAACTCCCCGTTTCGTGAGCGTAGTATTGAAGAAAATTTAGCGTTATTTGAAAAAATGCGTGTTGGCGAGTTTGCCGAAGGTGAGTGTGTGTTACGCGCTAAGATTGATATGGCTTCGGGCAATATTAATTTACGTGATCCCGTTATTTATCGCATTAAAAAAGTCGTTCATCATCAAACAGGTGCTAAATGGTTAATTTACCCTATGTACGATTATACCCATCCCATTTCTGATGCTATCGAAAATATCACCCATTCATTATGTACTTTGGAATTTGAAGACCATCGTCCCTTTTATGATTGGTTGTTAGACACCTTAGCAACACCTGCCCATCCGCAGCAAATTGAATTTTCGCGCTTAAATCTGAATTACACCGTGACCAGCAAACGTAAATTAAAAAAATTGGTTGATGAAGGCACGGTAACGGGTTGGGATGACCCACGAATGCCCACCATTGCAGGGTTACGTCGTCGTGGTTATACCCCTGAGTCATTGCGTGACTTTTGTGAGCGTATTGGGATTAGCAAAAATGACGGTGTTGTTGATTTTGGCTTATTAGAGTTTTGCGTGCGTAATCATCTCGAACACAGCGCACCTCGGGCAATGGCAGTATTAAATCCGCTCAAAGTGGTGATTACCAATGTCGATGATGAAACCTTAATTTTAACGTCGGCTTGTCATCCCAATTTGCCCGAATTAGGTTCACGTGATATCCCTTTTACCCAAGAAATCGTCATTGATGCCGCAGACTTTAGCGAAGACCCACCCAAAGGCTTTAAACGTCTAGTGTTGGGCGGCGAAGTGCGTTTGCGTCATAGTTATGTCATTCGTTGTGATGAAGTGATTAAAAATGAAGCTGGCGAGATTGTTGAATTGCGTTGCAGTGCTGACATAAATACTTTGGGTAAAAATCCTGAAGGCCGCAAGGTCAAAGGCGTCATTCAATGGGTATCGGCAACAAAAGGTGTACAAGCAGAAATACGTTTGTATGATCGTTTGTTTACCCTGCCGAATCCTGAGTCAGGCGATGATTTATTAGCATCGTTAAATCCTGATGCCTTTCAAGTGTTACAAGCCTTTGTTGAGCCAAGTTTAGCCAGCGCAAAACCCGAGGACCATTTTCAGTTTGAGCGTGAAGGTTATTTTGTGGCTGATCTCGTCGATTGTGTGAAGGGCAAATTGGTCTTTAATAAAACTGTCAGTTTGCGCGACTCATGGGGTAGTTGAGCTAACCCTTCCTTTTTTGATAAAGGGGAAGGGTGATATCTTAAACTTCGGGGTTTTCAAACGGTTCCAGTGCTGCGTGTTCCTCTTGTTTACGGAAGATGTCTTGCGACAAACGTGCGCGGTCACTGGGGTTGATGTTAATGAAGTACACACCCGTTCTAAAGCCTTCAAGGTCTTCATCTTCGCAATACACCACACGCACGGTGCAAGCAATATGATAATGATGCTCAAGGTGGCTAATGGCTAAATGTAAGTGAGTACCCGTGGTAATGGCATCGGTAGCGTGAAACGACAGGCCGCTTTCGCTTAAATTAACTTGTTGAGGAATAGGCGATAATAACTTGGCAAGGCCATCGTAGAGTGCGCCCGTCAGCAGCTCAAGTTTAAGATTCACTGCCAAAAATAAACCATGAAGCCGTTCATTTTCGCGCTCAAGTAATTGCATTTGACTACGTTGCACACTATCTACCTGTGCAATCTCAGAAAACAAAGTGAAGTAACGGGGTAGTGAAAAGTAGTTATCATAGGGGTCTTTTAACGAATCTGCACTACTAATCGGCTGATAGTGCAGCGATAGTGTCGAGTCCACACGATTCAGTAAACGCCGTTCAAAAGGGTCCGTGGTTGTTTTCGTCATGATATTCAACTCGCAAGGCATACTGCCATTTTGTTAATAGTATGGTTCAATTTCTACCATGTTCAAGCCAGTTTCGTTATTAATCGGTCTGCGTTATACACGCGCCAAACGTCGTAATCATTTTATTTCGTTCATCTCTCTAACGTCAATTATCGGTCTGATGTTAGGAGTTGCCGTACTTATTACGGTGTTATCAGTGATGAATGGCTTTGACCGCGAGCTTAAAAATCGCATTTTGGGGATGATACCTCATGCCACCATCAGTTCAAGCGAGCCATTTCACAATTGGCATAAATTAGCAGACTTTGCTAAGAAAAATCCACAAGTTATTGCAGTTGCGCCCTACAGTCAATTACAAGGCATGTTGGCGGCTAATGGCCAAGTCACGGGCGCATTAATTTCGGGCATTGACCCTGTTTATGAAAAACAAGTGTCTATTGTTACCGAGCATATGGGCACAGAAAAAGGTCAGGGCAGCTTAGATGATTTACGTGCCGATGGTTTTGGCATTGTCTTAGGGGCGGCTTTAGCCAGTAATTTAGGCGTAGGACTTGGCGATAAAATCACCTTGGTATTACCCGAAGCCTCGTTGTCGCCTGCGGGCGTGATTCCGCGCTTTAAGCGTTTTACTGTTGTCGGTATTTTTATGGTTGGTGCAGATGTAGACAGCATGCTGGCTTATATTCATATTGGCGATGCGGGCAAACTGCTCAGAATTGGCGACCAAGTACAAGGTGTGCGCTTAAAATTACATGATTTATTTCAAGCACGTTCTGTTGCTGAGTCAATACTTCAGGACTTGCCTGATTTTTTTGAAGGCCATGATTGGACACAAACCCACGGTAATTTATTTAGTGCCATTCAAATGGAAAAAGCCATGATGGCGTTATTGTTACTGCTCATTGTCGCGGTGGCGGCATTTAATATCGTTTCCAGTTTAGTCATGGTAGTGACCGATAAAAAAGCCGATATTGCTATTTTACGAACACTAGGCGCATCTCCCCAAACCATTACCCGTATTTTTATGGTGCAAGGCGCGGTGATTGGCTTGGTGGGTACATTGGGCGGTGTGTTGTTGGGTGTACTGATTGCCTTAAATATCAGTGGTTTTATGACATGGATAGAGCAAATAACAGGAATGTCATTTTTTGATGCCTATTTTGTCAATTATTTACCCTCAGAATTAAAGTGGTTTGATGTGTTATGGGTCAGCATTGTTTCGGGCATACTGAGCTTTTTAGCGACTATTTATCCTGCGCGTCGTGCAGCTCAGGTACAACCTGCGGAGGCATTACGTTATGAGTGAGATTATTTTAACCGCAGATAAGTTATGCAAAAGCTTTAGCGAAGGTTTGCAAGCGGTTGATGTGCTTAATAATATTGACATTAGCATTCGTCGTGGTGAGTTTGTGGCGATTGTCGGTAGCTCGGGTTCGGGTAAAAGTACCTTATTACATTTGTTGGGCGGCTTAGATACGCCATCCAGCGGTTCGGTGACTATTTTAGGTGAACCACTGAGTCAATTAAATGAAGTTAAACGTGGTCTTATTCGGAATCGTTATTTAGGTTTTGTTTATCAGTTTCATCATTTGTTACCTGAATTTACCGCCTTAGAAAATGTCTGTATGCCGTTATTATTCAGGGATGATGCGGTCAAAGACAGTGAACGTGTGGCGACAGAGTTATTAGCGCGCGTGGGTTTAAGCCATCGTTTACATCATAAACCCTCAGAGTTGTCGGGCGGAGAGCGTCAACGCGTCGCTTTAGCTAGGGCTTTGGTCACCAAACCAGCATTGGTATTAGCTGACGAGCCAACAGGCAATTTGGATCATCAGACCGCTTTAGAAGTACAAGCATTACTGCAAGAACTAAAACATGAATTAGGCATGAGCTTAGTGATTGTCACTCACGATATACGCTTGGCTGAAAGTGCAGACAGGATATTGACGATGCAAAGTGGTTGTTTGGCAGTGTAGGGGCAAAAATATTTTGCCCTCGACGGTTTAAAGTTCTTTTTTGGTGGTTGACTGGCGAAATTGGCGTTTATTCCATGCTTTAGTGACATGATAACGCCAATACCAATTCATGCTTAAATAACCGATACAGCCAAATAAAAAGCCAGTGACTAACATGCCTAGTAAAATAGGCTCTAGATGTTGGCTAACATCAATTGCATTGCGTGTGGGTTTTACCTCTTTAAAAACACTAGTAACCATTGTTCCTAAATTATCTACTAGTTGATAAATTTTTTCTATACTAATCATTGGCTTAGATAGTAAAGATGCACCAACAAAATAAGAAATATAAACCACAGGAAGCATCGTAAGTGGATTACTGATCCATACCAACACCACACATAATGGCAAGTTAACACGAAACACCAAGGCAGCAATAGCGGCAGGTATCATTTGAAAAGGCATCGGTAAAAATGCACACCAAACACCCCAAAACATCGCACCTGAAGCCGAGTGACGATTCAAGTGCCATAAATTAGGGTCTTGCAAACGATGGCCTAAAAAGCCTAAACCTTTCATGTTGGCAATTTTTTCGGGATTTGGCAGATGTTTGCGAATAAAGTGTTTGGGCATTGCCAAGTTCTACGAGTTATTTAAGTGTGATTGTTTCGTATTTATGGTATTTCTGCAATCTAAAAGCTAACAGCCTAACAAATTCTAGACAGTTGACATCCTCCCCTAGCTAAAGCGAGGGGATTCCTCCGACGAGACGCTCATGTCCGAGCGCGAGAATGTTCTGGGCGGCGTTGACGTCGCGGTCATGCCGTGTACCGCACGGCTGACAAGTCCATTCTCTTATTCGCAAACCTGCTCTACCTTTCGGACTGTCTTGGCGTGAGCCACAACACGAACACGTTTGGGTGGTATATCGCTCATTGACTTCTTCAAACCATACGCCAGCGTTCTCGCACTTGTATTTGAGTAAGGTTCTAAATGCACTCCAGCCTGCATCCAATACCGATTTTGCCAGTGTTGTTTTTGCTAGACCTTGGGCATTGACGTTGCCAATGAAAATAGCCGCATAGTCGTTGACTAATTGGCTGCTTAATTGGTGATGATGTTCTTTTCTGAGATTCGCAATTTTGGCGTGAATCGCTTTAACACGCTGCTTTTTTTGGGCGCGTTGAGCGATGCCCAGTTTTTGTTCATACTGACGATATAATTGCGGTGCTTCGATTTTTTCACCATTCGATAAGGTGGCAAAGTCTTTTAAGCCTAAATCGATGCCCACTGCTTGGCTTCGGCTCCGCTCAGCCACCGTTTTCACTGGAGCAATCGGTTCTTTTAACTCGGCCACTAAACAAATATACCAACGGCCTCGCGCATCTTCACAAAAACACCCTGTCTTAAATGTGTATTTGGACAAGCCGTAACTGTCCCACAAGCCAAAAAACTGGCCTGCGTATTTAATTTGACCGTGTTGATATTGAATCCCCGATGCCTTAAACGGTATCCAACCCAAAGACTGACGCGAGCCTTGAGAAATGCACCAACGTAATTTGGCTTTTTTGAATTGTTTACGTCGTAAGACTAATTCTTCGTTAATCGCTTGAATGCTTTGGCTGTGTAGGTTCAAGCCCGTTTTGCTTGCGCCTTTGGTGTAGTGGTGCAAATCAAACGCCGAAAAAAATTTTCCTGTGCGTTGTAAATGCTGAAAACACAAAGCATTGCCGTAATTCCAGACAAAATTCACTTGTCTTGCAAGTTGTTTTAGCAAGGGAATATGTTTATCTTTAATACGCAGCTTGAGAGTTTTCATGTTAAAAAATTATACCGCTATTTTTACCTCTATTTGATGTTTTTTAGGGCTAATATTCTCAAGCACCCCTTCTGTGAGTGACACTAGGCAAGCTCCCTTTAGGGGAGCTTTCGTGTCACCGCCTGATATCCTCGGCCTGAAGGCGCGAGGTTTTACGGCGAGGGAGATAAACCGCGTCCATTGAGAAAAGCTTGGTTTTTTGTATTCTTCGTTCACATTGAGCCTGTCGTGCTTCGTCAAGCTCAGCATAAACGGAGCTGATTGCCCTGAGCTTGCCGAAGTATCGAACCACTGGCTTAGAACACTTCGACAGGCTCAGGGCGAACGGCACTCTAAAAAACTAAGTGTTTCTAAATGGACGCGGTTTATTCATGTATTTACGATGAATAGTGCTGTAACAGAGAATGGATTTTCATGGAAAGAATGTGGTTAAGTATCGCCTTTGGTGCTGTTAGTTTACTTTTTTTGCCAGTATTGCCAACGGTTTCACTATTGTTGTTACTGGCGATTTTTTTGCTCATACTGGGTTTGAAGTGGCCGTTTTTAAGATTTTTTGCGGTGTTCTTTTTGTCAATGTCTTGGTCTGTTTATCAGGCACAATACTATCTAAATCAACGTGTTCCATCAGCTATTGAAGCTAAGGATTTTAGAGTATTAGTACAGATTGATGGTTTGCCTGAGCTAACTAAATTTGGCCAAAAAATCCGCGTGCAACCCTTAGTCATGCGCTCTAAGCTGATTTATGACATTCCTTCTAATACGCGCTGGCAATTAACCAGCGACAAAATTTATCCTTTTCGCCCTAATCAACAATGGCAATTAACCGTTACCTTAAAACGTCCTCATGGTAGCGCGTCCGCAGGGGCGTTTGATTATGAAGCATGGTTGTTGAGTGAAAATATCACCGCCACAGGAAAAATTGGCCGCGCTATTTTTGTACAATCAGGCCAACGCTCATTTGATGAGTGGCGTTTGCAACTGCGCGAAAAGTTTCAACAGGCGTTCGGTGAGAGTGTCGCTTCAGGGGTGACATTAGCACTATTAACGGGCGACAGAGCCTTAGTGCCGAATAGTGCATGGGATTTATACGCGGCAACGGGTACGAGCCATTTAATGGCGATTTCAGGTACACATGTGATGTTGGCGGCGATAATGGCGGCTTGGCTACTAGCGCGACTCTTAAAACGTTTCCCTTTGTTGTTTTTGCGTGTGCCCTTATCACGTTTACGTTTGCCTTTAGTTCTCGCGGTGGCGATTGCTTACGGTTGTTTGGCAGGTTTGTCCTTGCCGACCTTGCGTACCTTAGTCATGGTGTTTTTGAGCGTCAGTTTGGCGTGGTTTCAACGTGAGATTTCGATTTTTGCTATTTTGCTGCGCGCCTTTGTCTTGTTGGTGTTGTGGCAACCCTTATGTGTTCATGCTATTGGCTTTTGGTTGTCGTTTATGGCGGTGGCGGTTTTAGTGTTATGGAGTGGTTGGCAACGACAAGAGCATTCAGTTTTTGCTTTTGGTCGCTTACAGTTATGGTTGACGCTGGCGTTAATTCCGTTGACCTTGTGTTTTTTTGGTCGCTTATCCTTAGTGTCGCCTGTCGCCAATTTTATGGCTATTCCTGTGATTACCTTTGTGGTTGTGCCCTTAGATTTATTGGGTTTGCTGTTGGGGTTACTATCGAATAGCTGGCAAATTATGACTTGGCAAGGGGCAATCCATGTTATAGAAGGCTTAAATTGGCTGTTGTCATACTTGAGCCAACTGTCTTTTGCCCAATTGTTTTGGGTGTTTTCGCCCATTACTTTAGTGTTTTTGACGTTTTCAATGTTGGTGTTATTACTGCCCAAAGGCATTGCGCCGCGTTATGTGGCAGTGTTGTTGCTGTTGCCTGTCTATTTTCGTATTGAAGATATAGCAGAAGGTTCATTACGTGTCAGCGTCATAGATGTCGGTCAAGGTTTGAGTGTGTTATTACAAACCCAACATCACCGTTTGTTGTATGACACAGGCGCAAACACCATGGCTGGCGAGCGCATTATTACCCCTTATTTGCGTTGGTCGGGCGTATCGCAATTAGATACGTTGATGATTAGCCATAACGACAGCGACCATACAGGCGGTGCAGATGCTTTATTAGCGCAAATTCCCATTAAACAAGCCCTGTATAGTGCCTTGCCCGAGGGCTATGTTTTGCCACCCTCAACGCCACAACAACTCTGTCAAGCAGGGCAACATTGGCAATGGGATCAAGTGGATTTTACTGTGTTATCGCCCGTTGCTGGTGAGCATTATGATAAAGATAATAATCGCTCTTGTGTGCTGCGCGTCAGTGGTGCAGGTTTTAGTCTGTTATTAACGGGGGATATGGAAGCACCAGCCGAAAAAATACTATTAGCCTCACATCCTCAGCAATTAGCCAGTCAATTGTTGGTGTTAGGCCATCATGGCAGTAAAACTTCTTCTAGCCCTGCGTTTTTGGCGGCGGTTAAACCACAGTTGGCCATTGTTTCGGCAGGCTATAAAAACCAGTTTGGCCATCCGTCAATATCGGTGATTGAACGCTTACAAGCCAGCCATATTGCAATTGATAATACCATTGTCCAAGGGACATTAATTTATCAGCTCAGTTCTACATCGTCATTACAAAAGGAAGTATGGCGAGAACGTGGGCAATACTGGCTAAATTCGCCTTAAATCGTTAAAGTAGGCGGCACTTTTAGGACTTACGCGGTTATCGCTTATTTGCTCGCATTTCAACCGCTTTAGGCGGCTTTATGTTCGCAAAACGCGCTAATCGCAGTGCGATGCGTAAGTCCTGATTTTTCAAACTTCAGGCAATGGTTATTGTTTGGGTTATCGTCTTGGCGAGGATAGTAGCGTGTGGGAATTAATTAAATCGGGTGGATTACTCATGTTGCCGTTGCTGATTGCTTCGGTTTTAGCATTAGCCATTAGTTTAGAGCGTGGTTGGGCGTTAAGAAAAAGCCGTATTGTGCCACCCCATTTATTGGCGGAAGTGTGGGGTTGGATTCGTCATAAGCAACTCGATGCCGATAAATTACGCCAATTAAAAGCCAATTCGCCGTTAGGTGAGATTTTGGCGGCTGGCCTGATTAACTCGCGTCATGGCCGTGAGATTATGAAAGAAAGTATTGAGGAGTGCGCCAGTGGTGTTATTCATCACATGGAACGTTATTTAAGTACTTTAGGCACATTGGCGATGATTTCGCCTTTGTTAGGATTGTTGGGTACAGTGGTTGGTATTATTGAAGCCTTTATGGCCATTAATAGTACAGGTATGGGTGACCCTGCATTATTGGCTAGTGGTATTTCTAAAGCGTTAATTACTACCGCAGGCGGTTTATTTGTCGCTATTCCTGCGATGATTATGCACCGTTTTTATCAACGTCATATCACCTCAATGGCAGTAGAAATGGAACAACAAGCCATCAAATTGGTCGATATTGTCCATGGTGACCGTGAAGTTGATTTTCAAGAAACGGTAAATTAACCATGAGATTTCGTCGCCCCCAACCTGAAAGCCTTGAAATTAACCTCACGCCGTTAATTGATTGTTTATTGTTTTTAATCATCTTTTTGATGATTTCTACCACCTTCAATAAAGCCAGCAAACTACAAATTGTTTTGCCTGAAGCCAAAGGTGATGCCGCTAAACCGTCGAAAGCAAAGTCTATTGAAATTGGTGTCAGTGCAGGGGGTGTTTATACCATTAACGGTTTAGAACTGGCCGCTAAAGATGCCAAACAATTGCAAAGTGCTATCGAAAAGGCCAGTGATGGCAAACGAGATATGCCGTTTATTATTGCCGCTGATGGTAAAGCGAACCATCAATCCGTCATTACCGTAATGGATGTGGCAGGGCAAATGGGTTTTGTCAATTTGAGCATTAGCACGCGCTTATCCAATGAGAATCCCTAATGACGCAAGATTCGGGTTGGCAAACCTATAAACGCTTATTAGGTTATAGCAAGGTTTATTGGAAGGCGTTTGCGCTGGGTGTGTTCGGGTTTCTATTAAACGCTCAAACCGAATGGGCGGCTGCCGAACAAATCAAATTCATCATCGATGCTATTCAAAACAAAAGCCAAGCCGATAAAAATATTTTTCCGTTGTTGGTCATTGGTATTTTTTTCTTTCGTGGTATCGGTACGTTTATGGGGACATATTATTTATCCTTTGTTGCCCGTCATGTCGTTTATCAATTGCGTAAAGAGTTATTTGCTAAATTATTAGTGTTACCGAATCAATATTATCATTTGCATTCGGCAGGCCATTTAAGTGCCAAACTGATTTATGATGTTGAACAAGTGACAGAAGCCGCCAGTGAAGCCTTAAAAACCATGGTGCGCGAAGGTTTTACCGTCATTGCTTTGCTCGGGTATTTGTTTTATACCAATTGGCGGTTATCCATCTCGTTATTATTAATTGGCCCGATTGCGGCGGCTTTAGTGCGTACCGCCAGTAAACGTTTCCGCAAGTTATCGCATAAAATCCAAAATAGCATGGGTGACGTCAATCATATTGCCAATGAAACTATACAGGGTTTTGCTGTGGTTAAAAGTTATGGCGGCCAAGCCTTTGAAAGCCAGCGTTTTGAAAATGCCTCACAAGAAAACTTAAAACAAAGCATGAAAATGGTGGTGACAGCGGCACTGAATACGCCCGTCATTCAGTTTCTCATGGCGATTGCGATGGGCGCAGTGGTGTGGTTAGCCTTGCAGCCCGATATTTTAGGCGATGTCTCGGCGGGTGGATTTGTTGCGTATATTACGGCTGCTGGTTTGTTGTCTAAACCTGTACGTTCATTGACGGATGTTAATAGCAAAATTCAACGCGGCATTTCGGCAGCACAATCGGTGTTTGAGTTATTAGATAGTGCGGTCGAAGAAGATACGGGCAGTTATCAAACCCAACGTGCACAAGGGCAAATTGAATTTAAGAATTT
>JBKJUH010000089.1:0-3144 GCA_046590075.1 Agitococcus sp. | reverse complement strand
TTCAATCCAGTACCCGCCTACCGACTCTAGCAGATTGAAAGTACCCACCACATTGGTCTGGATAAACTCGCTAGGCCCAGTAATGGAGCGGTCTACATGACTTTCGGCAGCAAAATTAATAACCGCACGCGGACGATGATCGGCCAGTAGTTTGGCCATTAAACTACGGTCACCAATATCCCCTTGCACAAAAATATGACGGCCATCGTTTTGCAAGGATTTCAGGGTATCAAGATTGCCTGCATAGGTGAGTTTGTCGAGATTTATCACTGGTTCATCTACTTGCGCCAGCCAATCGAGCACAAAATTGCCCCCAATAAAACCCGCTGCACCCGTCACCAGAATCGTCATACTGTTGTCCTATGATTTTACTTAACCTGAGTTTGGGATAAATATATTGTAAGTTGCTGTCATTATCCCGCACTCAGCTTATTTCATGTCGTCATTATGCCACTGACCTTCGCTTTTGATATAGTAGCTTTAGCTTCGTCAATCTTGTTTATTACACAAGACATCGCACTGCCTTAAAGGTAGTCAGCACAGGAACAAACCATGTCTTTCGGTCGTTATCTCGCCAAAAAATATTATAGCCAGCAAATTCGTCGTGAAGAAAAAACCCATTTAGGCCAATGGATGATTTTGTATCGTTGGCAACAACAGGCATTGGCCGATGACTTTAGCGACATGAAACAAATTATTCCGCCGAATGACCGTTTTTATGCTGACCCCTTTGTGGCTGCCGATAATGGCCGTACCTTTATTTTTATTGAAGAATATCCATTTGCCAATCCTATTGGTTTTATTTCAGTGATTGAAGTCTTTAACGATGGCTCACATGGCGAGGCAACTCCGATTATTCAATGTGACTATCACCTGTCGTATCCTTTATTATTTCAGCACAATAGCCAATGGTTTATGATGCCCGAAACCAGCCAAAACAAAACCATTGAAATATGGGCTTGTGAGGAGTTTCCTTATAAATGGCAAAAACATAGCGTGATTATGGAGAATATTTTAGCGGCAGATAGCACGCCTTTTTATTATCAGGATAAATGGTGGTTATTTACTGCCCTTAAACAAGATTGCAAAAAGTTTGGTGATAAATTATTTTTATTTTCCAGTGATGATTTATTTAGTAACAATTGGCGAGCGCATGATTTAAACCCTGTAAAGCACAATTTAGTTTACGACCGCCCCGCAGGTAATATTATTGTCAGTGATAATAAAATCATACGTCCTGTGCAAGACTCACTTAAACGTTATGGTGGCGCATTAGAGTTACGTGAAATCACCCAACTTTCAACATCAACCTATCAAGAAAGCTTATACCAACGTATTGAGCCTTGTTGGGATAGCTCTATTCAAGGCACACATACTTATAATTATAGTGATGGTTTATTAGTGATGGATGGATTAAAAGTAATACCTAAAACTTAATTGTCTAGGTTAAAGTCCGATTGTAGGGGCGAATTCATTCGCCAAAAATGATGGCTTTTGGCGAATAAATTCGCCCCTACGGATTTATTACGCACGGAAGGTACAAAGAAACTTATGCACTAATACTTATTTATTTTTTAGGTGCTGCTCATATAGTTTAGCTTCTTTTAAAAAGGCATAATACGAATTTAAGACACTGGTAATAAAACCACGTTTCCCATTTAAAATTGCCCGCCTTAAAATATACGACTTAATGAACGTTAAAGGAATTACGAATATTAACTTTAATAAACTGAATTTTTTACCTTTTTTGAATTTGTCTGAGGCTCTTAGCTCGGAATACTGATTACCTTTAGTCACTTTAATAAAAATACTATTTTCACCATAATGTTGAATGGCACCTTTACTGCGTTCAACTTTACCGTCGACAGTAATCGACTCGTGTACTTCAACCCCCGTATCATAACCACCCTTTGCTTTTCTAAAAAAACGTATCCGATGATTAAAATGGCTGTTTTTTGTGGGAGGAAACCCTAAAAAATAATCATCAATAGGAATATCTAAACCATCTAGCTGATTATCAGCAATACATTGTTTAATTTCAGTTTTAAGGAGTTCCGATGCCACTTCATCACCGTCTAAATTTAACACCCATTCAGACTGACAATAATCCAAAGCCAACTGTTTTTGCTTGGCAAAACCTAACCAGTCTTGATGATAAATTTTACAGTTAAATGCTTGAGCAATTTCAATAGTTTTATCGGTGCTACCAGAGTCCACTACAATAATTTCAGCAAAATCTGCGACACTTGTCAAAGTATCACGCAGAGTAAGCTCACAGTTTTTAGTAATAATATAAACGCTAACTGCTATCAAAACTTAAATCTCCCACGACTCACCGCCACCCTAAACTGCAAACCATCCATTGCGCCATGTGTGCTAATACGAGGAATGGTTAAGGCTTGCTGCTGTAAATTGGCAATGATTTTTTTCTTGGTGGTGACCGCACTGGAAAAGCCAGCCAATTTCACCAATTGCATAGTTTCATCACTAAAGCGGCCAAAAGGATACGCAAAACTATGACAAGAAACACCCGTTAATGCCGCCACTTGTGCTTTTGAATCACTAATTTCTTGTTGTGCTTGTACGGTTGGCGTTTGCGCTAAATTGATATGGCTAACGCTATGCGCGCCAAACTCAATCAATCCCGAAGCCTGCATTTCTGTAATGTGTGCAGGCGTTAACTTATCAATATCGGCAATTTCAGGGGCAAGGTAAATAGTGGCTTTGGCTTGATATTTTTGCAAAAGTGGAAAAGCATAGTGGTAGTTATTTGCAAAGCCATCATCAAAAGTAATGGCAATCGCTTTGCTGTTGGCAACCGTGAGCAACTCACTGACTGTGTAAAAGCGATAACCTTGCTTTGTTAACCAAGCCAGTTGTTGCTCAAATTTTTCGGGGGGTGTATTCATGCCCGTTGGGGGTTCGACAGCAATACTGTGATACATCAACAAGCGCGGCCATGTTGCAGGCTTAGGAATACGCCAAAACTGGTAACGATTTAGCAAAGCTAACGCACCCAAGACACTGAGCGTCGTCAGGACGATACCACCAATACTCATTTAACATCACCACGATGGGTCAATGCTGCAATACCAAATGCCAAGAAAAACAAGCTCAATGCGGCAAGTTCTGAGGGATAAAAAC
>JBKJUH010000396.1:0-2605 GCA_046590075.1 Agitococcus sp. | reverse complement strand
AAAGCAAACATCAAAATAAGCTAGTAGACCATACAACATGAATGTTTAAAACCCATAATGTAGTGGAAAATTTCAGTAATAGTAATGAATTAAATGATTTTTAGCTGCAATGATTGTATGAAAAGACCTCGCCATACACTCTAATCATTGAATTATTACCATAGTTGATGATTATTACACATTAGATCTACTGGCTTACAATGGGCAAATTACTATAACTCACTTAACAGCGGATCCTGAAAAATAGTTAAACCGACTCATTGTATCTTTCGCAGATATCTTACGCTCACCAACCTTATTAACAACAACCTTAGTATTTCTTCTAAGAATAAACTGCTGCTTTCCAACCTTAAAAGGCATTTCTATCTGGCTAACACCCGTTGGCAAGTTAAACGTTTTATACGTCGTACCACTATATATAGTCACCTGACCAGGACTCTTTAAAAAAGCGGTAACAAATACATTATCTTTTAAACTACCAACACCTTTTGGTTTTCCATAATCTTTTTCCCCGCGCAATGAAATAAGGGCATCCTCTGACTTTGGATGTAATCGATAAAAATAATAAAGTTGATCATGTATTATTTTAGGTTTCTTACCCATCTTGAACCAATCAATATAATAGCGACTGGCGTCTAAATATGCAGAATGCGGCAAGGTTAAACTATTAGGCAGCTGATTATTAGCAAAATTGGGCTTTTTTATTACAAACGGAGCAATATACGATGATTCATACCAATCATTCCAAGTAACTATTTCAACCCAATCTACATCATTTTTGATTGCACCCTCCCACTCAGAAGCCATACCTTTAAAGCCCTCGGTTTCAAATACACGGTAATTAGAGCCTGCTCCAAGATAATATGGCGTCACACTTGCCATAAAGATCTTTCCTCGCTGTCTCCATACCGTAGCATTATTTGCATTAGACTCACTAATTTGATCTCCTGTACCTGCGGCTCCAAAATAAAAGAAACCATCCAAATCCCGATAACGATTTGCAAGATCTTTTACATCTTCAACAGAGGGCAACTCTTTAGCTACAGGCCGAGGGAAAAAATACGGAATAAAAAAAGCACCCGCACGTTTGGCTCGTATAATTAACATCTCATCATCTTGAGCAGGATTAGGATCTCCTCCAAATGTTGAAACAACAGGACGACCATTAACTTTAAGCTGATTAGGAAGGTTTTTAACATCATTAATAATATTTTCTAACTCATCTTTTGCTTTACCGTCGACAGATATAAATAGTTTAAAACCAGTATTTAACTTATCCGCAGCTTGGTAAATTAATAAAGCACGTTTTTTATATATAGGCTCAGAGATAACCCACCTTCCACTATTTAATGCAAAGCCATCAATTCCACGGGTTTGTGCATCCTGAATTTCAGTCATATAATCTTCCATTGTCGCTGACCCTCCTGCTGCTGGACAACAAACCATATAGTGAGCAAAAACTAATTTTCGTGGTATTTCAGTATTTCGGGCAATTTCTGCGTATGAGTTTGAAATCAAGCAACAAATGACAAATTTAGAAAAAAATATGTGCTTTAAGACCGCGAAAAAAATAAGAGTTTTTCTTTGTATAAGTTTCAAGTCAATATACTCAAGTCCAAAGCCACATACCATTATTAAAATAGCATCTTAACTATTTTCGTCCCATTAATAAAAGCCCTTAAGAGACTCACTCATTTCAAACCCGACCATAACGATCCTCGAAACGTACAATATCATCTTCACCTAAATAAGGCCCAACTTGAACCTCAATCAACTCTAGAGGAATCTTACCTGGGTTTTCCAAAGCATGTACAACACCCACAGGCAAATAAATAGACTGATTTTCTGTCAGCAGATGATCTTTACCATCAACTGTAACACGTGCAGTACCACAGACCACAACCCAATGTTCAGCTCGATGATGATGCATTTGCACAGATAGTTTAGACCCCGGCTTCACTGTAATTCTTTTAACTTGATAACGAGGCGCGGCATCTATAGAGTCATATTTACCCCACGGACGATAAACCTCTCGATGGGAAGAATGCTCCGTACGGCCTGTCTTTTTTAATTGTGCCACAATCTGCTTCACATCTTGAACTTGATCACGAGCAGCTACCAAAACTGCATCTTTAGTCTGCACAACAACAACATTATCAATACCAACAATCGCAACCAAGGCACTTTCAGTGAAAATTAAATTATTTTGGCTATTATGACTAAGCACATCACCACGATGTACATTGCCTTGAGAATCCTTAGGCAATACATCCCATAAAGCTGAAAATGCGCCAACATCGCTCCAACCCGCATCCATGGGAACCACTACTGCAGCATCTGTTTTCTCCATTACGGCATAATCAATGGAGTCATCTGGACAAGACTTAAACGCTTCGGTATCTACACGCATGAAGTCGAGATCAGGTTTGATATTCTCCATAGCAAGACGACAGGCCTTCAAAATATCAGGGCGAAATCTCTCTAACTCTACAAGATAACGACTCGCGCGAAATAGAAATAATCCGCTATTCCAATCGTACTCTCCAGACGACACATATTGCTCAGCAACGGCCAAACTTGGCTTTTCCACAAAAGCAGCTATCCG
>JBKJUH010000392.1:0-15147 GCA_046590075.1 Agitococcus sp. | reverse complement strand
AGCGTTATTGTCCATGCCTTTGTTTAATTGTTTTAACAGTAATTTGTTCGCACCTTGGCTATCACCTAAAATGATGCTCCCAATGCTAAATACGACACTTTCACCTGCTAAATAATTAAATTCACCTTGTGCGTTGGTAACACCTTGTTGAGTAGCGGTTTTATAATGAATAGCTGCCACTGCTGCGTCTAATAACACGCCTGTTTGAATAGTAGGGGGTAACACTGTCATGGTTGTTATTGTTACACGCCGTAAGTGCGCTGCACATAAGCATCGCTAATACGCTTTTTTCCACAAATAAATCATCGCTTTCATCCCTCAACCCATCTTACCCACACTATAATCCACGACAATAACTCGCTTTTTGTGGAACGCCTTCATGTCGCGCAAACCCCTCGTCTTGGTAGATGGCTCGTTTTATATCTATCGCTCATTTTTTGCCTTGCCCCCGTTATCCACTAAAGACGGCCAACCGACAGGCGCAATTAAAGGTGCATTAAACGCGCTGAATAAATTGCTGAGACAATATGAACCCACTCATGCTGCGGTGATTTTTGATGCAGGTGGCGCAACCTTTAGACACGAACTTTCTGCCGATTATAAAGCCCATCGCCCACCAACTCCCGACGACCTTAAAGCCCAATTTTCACCCTTACAAGACATTGTTCGCGGTTTGGGTTTGCCCGTTATTTTAGAACGCGGCATTGAAGGTGACGATATTTTAGGCACCTTAGCGGTAGAAGCGGCGAATTATGGTTGGGATGTGATTATTTCGACGGGTGATAAAGATATGACCCAATTGGTGAACGACCGCATTACTATCGTTAATCCCTTTATGGACACCATTTTAGATGATGCAGGTGTCGAAGCTAAATTCGGTGTTAAACCCTCGCAAATCATTGATTATTTAGCCTTAGTGGGCGATACCTCCGACGGTATTGCAGGCGTGCAAGGCGTAGGGCCAAAAACAGCGGTCAAATGGTTACAACAATATGGCTCTATTGCCAATCTCATTGCCAATGCCGACAAAATTACAGGCAAAGTCGGGGAAACCTTTAGAAATAGCTTGCCGCAAGTGGCACTGAGTCAACAACTCGCCACCATTGATTGCCAATTAGCCTTAAAAGTTCATCCTGACGCTTTAATACGCCAAGCGGCCGATAAAGTCGCATTGACTGAGTTATATCAACGCCTTGAATTTAATGGTTTATTAGCGTCGATTGATGCCACTGCCTTGCCCGTTGTCGAAGCCGACGAAGCCCCCACTCCGCCACCCATTGCCACCAAATATCACACCGTCACCACCGAAGCGGCATGGCAACAATTATTGCAACGCCTGACCGAAGCCCGCGCCTTTGCCTTTGATACCGAAACCACTAGCCTGAATTATAAAGAAGCGAAAATTGTCGGCTTTTCGGTCTGTATTGTCGTGGGCGAAGCCTATTATGTGCCACTCGCGCATAGCTATTTAGGCGCACCCGAACAGCTTGATCGCGTCAAAACCTTAGCCGAACTCAAACCGTTATTAGAAAATCCGCATATTGGCAAAATTGGCCAACATCTCAAATATGACACTCATGTGTTAGCCAATCATGGCATTGATTTACAAGGCATTGTTTTTGACACCATGCTCGCGTCTTATGTGTTGGATGCTACCGCGACGCGTCATAATATGGATGATTTGGCCAAATATTATCTCAATTATCAAACCACGACCTTTGAAGAAGTCGCAGGCAAAGGCGTTAAACAATTATGCTTTGACGAAGTAGAAATTGAAGCCGCCAGTCATTACGCCTGTGAAGATGCCGACATTACCTTGCGCTTAAAAGAATTATTTATGCCGATGTTATTGGCGCAACCTGCCTTGCATCACTTATTCCATGACTTGGAAATGGCCGTTGCCCCGATTTTGCAACACATGGAAGCGCGCGGCACATTATTGGATTTTGCTCAATTACAACGTTTAAGTTTGGCCATGGGCGAACGTTTAGTTGCCCTCGAAAAACAAGCCCATGACATTGCAGGCATGCCGTTTAATGTCGCGTCTCCCAAACAATTGGGCGAAGTGTTATTTGACAAACTCGGTATTGCAGGCGGTAAAAAAACCACATCAGGTCAATACGCTACGGGCGAAGCGGTATTAGAGCAAATCGACCATATCATCGCCCAAGTGGTGTTAGAGCATCGTAGTTTAAGCAAGCTCAAAGGCACGTATACCGATAAATTACCGTTAATGGCCGACCCAATTACTCATCGTGTCCATACCTCTTACCATCAAGCGGTGGCGGCAACAGGACGTTTGTCTTCTTCTGATCCAAATCTACAAAACATTCCTATTCGTAGTGCCGAAGGCCGACAAATTCGCCAAGCTTTTATTGCTGCTGACGGTTATCAGTTGGTCGCAGCCGATTATTCGCAAATTGAATTACGCCTGATGGCGCATTTATCCCAAGATACGCGTTTATTAGAAGCCTTTAGGCAAGGGGAAGATGTACATAAAGCCACTGCTGCCGAAGTGTTTGGTGTGCCTTTAGATGAAGTCACCCACGACCAACGTCGCAACGCCAAAGCCATTAACTTTGGCCTGTTATATGGCATGTCGGCCTTTGGTTTAGCCAAACAAATCAACGCCTCACGCAGCGAAGCGCAAAGCTATATCGACCTGTATTTTAGCCGATACACAGGCGTTAAACGTTATATGGAACAAACACGTCATGTTGCTGGAGATAATGGTTTTGTCGAAACCTTATTTGGCCGTAAATTACCTGTGCGTGATATTCACTCGAAAAACCCGACGTTAAGACAAGCCGCTGAACGTGCCGCCATTAATGCACCGTTACAAGGCTCTGCGGCCGACATCATCAAACGCGCGATGATTGCTGTCGATGCCGAATTGAAACAACAACAGTTTGATGCCTATTTATTATTGCAAGTCCATGATGAATTAGTGTTAGAAGTACGCAGCGAACAAGTACCTGCCGTCAGTGCCATGCTCAAAAAAGCCATGTGTGGCGTGGCTGAATTATCCGTACCGTTGTTGGTCGATGTCGGGGTGGGGATGAATTGGGATGAAGCGCATTGATTCAGGACTTAGGCATCGCACCGCAATTAGCGCGTTTAGTGAACATAAAGCCGATTAAAGCGGCTGAAATGTGAGCAAATAAGCGATAACCGCGTAAGTCCTCTGATTACTGCTTTCGCCCCTTTCGCTCTAAAAATATTGCTGTTAGTATCCTGCGATTAATTACCAATACGAACAGGATACTAACAAAATGAAGACGTTTAATCTCAACCGTCATTTACTAGCCACCGCTATTTCAGCCCTATTATTAGTGGGTTGTAATGAAAATGACCATGACACACCCATCGCCAAAACACCGACGCGCACCGTCTTGGTATATATGGTCGGTTCAGACTTAGAAAGCAAAAGCGGTGCAGCAACTGCCGACATCAATGAAATGCTCAAAGTTGGCTCTAATGCAAATCTGAATATTGTCATCACCACGGGTGGCGCAGAAAAAGACGGCTGGAGAACCGTTAAGCGTTATTTAATTCCTAAAGGCACAAAAACCATCACCAGTATTACCGAACTCACTGCTGTTGCCGACTTAGGCAATAAAAACATGGGTGATAGTGCCACTCTTCGTGACTTTTTAGATTGGGGCATCAAAAACCACGCTGCGGACACCTATTCTTTAGTGTTTTGGGATCATGGCGGTGGTGCTGTCGGTGGCAACGGCACCGTAGGTAATGACGAAACCAAAGGCGGCGATGCCTTGTCCTTACCCGAAATTAAACAAGCCATTAGTAACGTCACCACACTGTACAACACAAAATTTGATTTTATTGGCTTTGATACCTGCTTAATGGCCACTATTGAAACCGCCGCTATGTTAGTTCCTTACGCCAATTATATGGTGGCTTCTGAGGAGCTTGAGCCCGGTTCAGGTTGGGATTACAGCGCGTGGTTGTCGGCCATTAGAAGCAACCCTGCGATTAGCACTTTAGATATTAGTAAAACCATTATTGATAGCTACTATGCCTCGTTTAATAGCAATATTGATGAGCAAAAAACCGTCACCTTGTCTGCTATTCAACTCAATAAAATAGCCGCGTTAACCACAGCCTTAGATAGTTTAGCGAAAAAAGTGGGCAATAGTCTCAACTCAACACCCGATGTTGTGCGTATTGAAATTGGTCAAGGCCGCGAAAAAAGCGAATCTTATGGTCAACAAGCAAACGATGATTCAGGCATGATCGACTTAAGCGATTTTGTTAGCAAATTATCCGCGACTTATAGCACTGAAGCAACTAACGTGAAAACGGCTATCACGAATGCCGTTGCTTACAACAAACGGGGCAGTGCCAAGCCGAAAGCACAAGGCTTAAGTATTTACTTGCCGAGTTCGGCAACTATTCGTGCCACAGAAAGCCGTACCGAAGCACTCAATACCTATAAAAACATTGGCTTTTTAGACTCTTGGACAAATCTTGTTGATAGTTACACGACAAAAGCTGCGGCTGATGTTATTCCTCCCCAAATCAACAACTTGCTGATTACAGGCACTATGCTTACCGCTGATGTAATCGGTAATAATGGCAAAGATATTCAATCGCTTGATGTCTTGATTACGGTAAGCCAAGAGGGGGGAAGTCAAATTGTTATTGCCAAAGAAGAAGTCGATGAATTTGTCAATAACAAAGCCAAATATGCCTTTAATGGCCAAACCATCAACATGAATGGCAATGCGGTTTTTGTTGAAATATTGGATGAGTACGATGACAACTCAGGCTTAGCGGGTGTGCCTGCCATGGTTAATGGCCAAAAAGCAACCATCTATATTGAATTTGAAGTGGTCGGTGAGACCTTAAACTACAATATACTCGGCGCACTGCCTGAAAGCTTTAACGGTGCTGTGGCTCGTTTAATGCCGATTAACACGGGCGACACCATTAATCCCTTATTTCAACAAATTAACGCCGATGGTAGTACGGAATTTGTCACCTTGGTCGGCAATAATTTTACCGTCGCCAGCACAGGCATAACCATTGGTATTAGCAGTTTAGATGCAGGTACCTACAATTTACTCTTACAAGCCACCGATCTCTCAGGTAACGTGACTACCGAAAATGCAGGGGCAGTGGCATTTCCCTCTGGTACCTAATATCCACGCATGAGGAAGCCTTGATTTACTAGGCTTCCTCCTATCTTAGGACTTACGCGGTTATTACGCCGTTCGATGCTTCGACAAGCTCAGCATCACCATGAACAGTAAACTTTAGCACTAGTGCTTAATACACTTAGTTCGTATATTTAAACGCAAGTGGCCCACTTGAATCTAAATATTCGTCCTTTTTAGCCATACGATACAAACCCAACATAGTGATATAAGGAGCTTGGCGCTGGAACAAATTCACCGACCACGACGGCAAATTACCCGATGGGTCAATATAACCTTCAATATCCATTTGCGTGCCGCCATTAGTTTGCGGGGTAAACTTAATATCAACATTAAAAGCAGTAATGCGCATTAATCCTTTAGGTACAGGAATCATCGACGGTGCACCGCGTAAGCGCAACACCATATAATTACGCCCAGCTTGATAAGGATCAATGGTGGCTCTAATCACGGCATCACGGTCTGGCGCTAACGGTGTTTTAAATTTCATATAATAGATATATTCGGTATCAGAAACCTTTGTAATCAATTTCGATTCCAAGGTTTCCCAGTACCATTTTTTGATATTGGCAATATCAAAATGGACTTGCGCTAACGTCCGTAAAGAAGCTTCTACCTGCGCTTCCACTTTAAAAGAACGAATACTTTTGCCGTCTTCATGTTTGGCGTAGGTGGAAATCCGATGCAGATCATCTTTTTTCACTAAATACCAATCATTATTTACGTTATGTTGTAAACTTTGAAGATCCTCTTTGTCAGCATGACTGATATTAACGGTCAACGTCAATACTAACGCGGCTAAGAGCTGCATCTTCATGACCTTTCATCCCCTGTAAGTTCAATGGATGGTCAATTTATAAGTATTCTTTTTTAAGCAAGTGATAATCTGACTATCAGTCTTACAATCGGGCTTAGCTTTACGATAAACGGCATAAAATAGGGGTTGAGTGGTTAGAATATCAACCATATTCGTAGGCTGGCGGCTTGCCTCAGCCTTGAAAAATCATGGTTTTTGGCTGGGTCGAGCCACTGGCCTACGAACTCATACAACTCTTGCCCGAATCTGGGCAAAACAGTCATTTACCAACAAGTCACCGTTACGATACACCACTCGTAATTCATTGGTGCGCCCTGCTAACTCGTCTTCACGCACCGTTTGATATTGGCCACTTTCATTCTGAATCAATGCTAAACGACCGCGTTTGCTGCGTTTGCCACTATCGGTAATCGGGTCTTTATAGACATCACGCCACTCACCTGCCACACAAGCAGCCGAGGCTTTCATGGCAAATTTTTGTGTATCTCGATTCACTTTTTGCAATAACTCACCACCCATGCCAAAGGCAATGTTATCAGCAGAAAGCTCTCGTTGCTCCATTTCTACCAAAATGGCTTCAAGACTGGCAAAACAAATACCATCACCTTGAATGACACGCACACAGGCTGGTAATACTTTGTAGCCTTTGCTATTGACGCTATAACCAAACTTTACCATCAGTTTTTCGATGGTGGTGCTAACAATTTGCACAGGGTCGCCACTATCAGGACGAATGACTAACGTACCGCCACTGTTGATGACTGCGTCGCGTAACTCATCGCCCCATAAGTTATCGATGGCATTCCATAAGTCATAAGAGTCACTGACAACAGCCACTAATTTACCTTCACCGCCAAATTGTTTGAGCATATTGGCGTAAGCGTCTTTTTCGCCATCACGTCCCCAACTGGTAATGGTACTGTGTTCGGCAGCAGGTATCGAAAAACCTGCCATTGGCTCTTGATAATAACGACGCGCCGCAACAATGGCGTTGATGGTATCGCTACCCCTAAAATTAACTAAGTGCGCCATGCCACCAAGTGCGGCGGTTTCTTCGCTGCTTGCGCCCCTTGCACCCGAAGTCGTGAAGCTTAAAAAGCAAACCGTCCATCGTGTCGGCAGTTTTGGCCAAATAACGGGCAATCACTTGTTTGCAATTATAAGAAACCGTTGCTACGGTGGTTGGGTACCAAACAGCGCGCAATAATGCGGTTTCGATATAACTGGTTAACCATGCACAATTGACATCGGTGTTTTGCACTTGTACTAACACATTGTGCGTGGCCACCACTGAACCTTCAGGAACAGCTTGAATTTCAAGCGGCAAATAACCGTTGTAAGTGTCTAAAATATATTGCCAACCTGCTTTGTTAAAGGGCACACCATGCGCGGCTAATAACTCGTCGGCTTCGTCAATATCTGCTTGCTTAAAGGGTTTAAGCAGCGTTTGTTTGATAAAAGCCTGTAAACCAAAAAATAACGTCGAGGCAAATAAACCGCCGCGTGATTCGATATAACTCGATACCACCGAGGTATTTGCTGGATATTGTAAAAAGTGTGAGGCTTTGTACGAATCGGCATTGAGAAGCATATTGCTCATGATGGAATCCCCAGTCATTTTTGTGGTTAGCGAAATCAGTCTATCTAATTTCACGTTTTGCTGACCCAGTAGAACGTCTATCGCGTCTGCATGGATATATAATGTCTTACAGACACTAATTATGTCAAGCGGATTCTGTTATAATTTTTGAAATTATTTTTTGTGTGTTTAACATGATGTCGTCATCGCCTATTTATCACTCTGAAGCCGACTTTCTTGCCCACTACAATATCCATGACTACCCTATTCCCTTAGCATCAGTAGATGTTGGGATTTTTACTGTCCACGATAATCGACTGAAAGTGTTATGCGTCAAACGCGGTGATTACCCTCATAAAGACCGCTGGGCATTAGCAGGTGGTTTTATTGATATTGCAGGGGATAACAATTTAGAACAAACGGCCTTACGGGTACTGGCCAAAAAAACTGGCATTAGCACGCCTTATTTGGAACAGTTGGTGACGATTGGTAATAACACTCGTGATCCGCGTGGCTGGTCAATGACTGCCGTGTATTTTGCCTTGATTCCGTATGTTGAACTACCGCAAACAGGCACTGAGCAAAGCTACTGGCAAGAAGTGAATATCGCCTTAACCTTTAATTTTGCTTTTGACCATCAGCAATTATTAAGCTTAGCGTTAGAGCGTATACGCGCAAAAGTGTTATACAGTTTAATTCCTGCTAATTTGATTCCCTCGCCATTTACTTTGACCGAGTTACAACAGGCCTACGAGATTATTATTGGCCATGAGATTGAGAAAAAATCCTTCCGCCGCCGTTTAGAACGCGAACACGTATTAACCGCAACAGGGCAAAGCAAACAAGAAGGGGCAGGTCGCCCTGCCGCGCTGTACACACTTAAACCTGAATGCCTGTTGTTTAATTTTAAGCGGCAGTTAGATGCGGAGTGTTGAAAGCTTCTCAAAGTATCAAACCACTGGCACCCTTCGACAGGCTCAGGGCAATCGGTTCCGTTTATGCTGAGCTTGACGAAGCACGACAGGCTCAGTGCGAACGGAGAATATACAAAAACTTTCGCATCGGTACTTAGATACAATTGAAGCAGAATTTTCCGAATCTGAGTATAAAAACCTATGCTCAATGTCTAATGTTGTACTAACATGACAAGATGATAGAGTCGAAAGTAAATTCTTAGGCATGCAAGTTGATAAGCAATATCAGAAATAAATACTATTCCCTACACCAGCAAACGGAGTTTTTATGAATGCATTAGAACAGGCTCAACAAGATGTCAATACCCTGAGCCAAAAACCCAATAAAGATACACTTCTTTTTCTTTATGCCCATTACAAACAATCGACTACGGGTGATGTATCAGGCAACCGCCCCAGTATGTTGGATGTGATTGGGCGCATGAAATTTGATGCTTGGACAAAACTAAAAGGTATTAGTAAAGCCGAAGCCGAAGCACGATATATTGCCAAAGTGAAGGCATTACTGGCGGCTGATGGGAAGTGACTGTAGCTTGAGTTCAGGTTAATAATTGCGTAATGGGCTTATATCTGTGCCTCATCGTCATTTCACCCTTTCTCTAACTCCCATTTTATTGTGCTGTGTTTAATTTAAACGTCAGCTTGAACAGCGACCCATAGATTATGGACTTACACGATTATCGCTTATTTGCTCGCATTTCAACCGTCTTATGCGCGCAAAACTCGCTAATGAGGAGCGATGCGTGCCTGCTGTCATTTGATGAGATGGCTACTTTTTAATAACAAATCTTAAAAAATAAGCCACTATTCCCCCAAGCCATGATAGATTATGATGAAAGCATCATAAGGCGTATCATCAGCTAATACTAACACGCTTATACACGACTGTCATTAAAAGAGAAAAAACATGAATAACAACAAAAACTGGTTGCAAACAGGCCTGCTATGTCTAGCGCTGGCCGTATCTGCTACTAGTCATGCCGCAAAAAATGACGAAGATGAGGACAAGACCGAGTACCTCCCCTATAACGAAAAAGCAGGAAAGGAATGGTCACCCATTAAGGACGATCAACGACATCAGATCAAAACCTACTCCAAGCAGGAAGACAACCGCCGCTTTCGCTCGTTCAGGGTGCAAGGCATCTTGCATGGCTCACTGGAAGCAGTCGCGCGCTGTCAGTTTGATATTGAAGGCATAACAGCATGGTATATGAATTCGGCTGATTCAAAAATGTTAAAGCGGGTCAGCGACACCGAATACTATTTTTATTTTCGCGTGAAAATGCCGCTTGGCGTACCGCATCGTGACGTGGTAATCAACGCCAAAGTACATCCTTATTCGACCAAAACTGGCTTTTTGGGTATTAGTTACACCTCTGTGCCTGACTTCATTCCAGTCAAGCCAGGCATTATACGTATGCCCGCCTATGAAACCAGTACTAAACTTACCCCAATCTCGGCAGACAAAGTCGAAGAGCAGATAGAAGGGTATGTTGATCCAGGTGGCGCAGGTCTGCCAATTTGGCTCGTTAACTATTTCCAGCGCCGTGGACCCTACAATAATATGCTGGGGCGACAACGAGTCATTTCCAAATGCGCCGACAGCGATACCCCTATTCCGTTTAAGTTTAAAGAGTAATGACGTAACAGCAGTATCTACCGTTACTACGACAAAATGTTAAAAAGCCCCATCTTTTATGGGGCTTTTTGCTTTAGTGAGATAAAAACATCGGTTTTGCCAAACGAATCCACTCTAATGCAGGCTCTGGATAGATCCCCACCAACAACACCAAACCCGCAACACCAACCACCATCAAACCACCTGCTCGTTGTCCCCAATTGGCGGCAGTATCATGGCGCAGCATACCTGGTGTTGCCATGTATAAAGTCACCATCACACGCAAGTAGTAGTACAAACCAATACCGCTACCAATAATGACGGCGGCTAATAAATCCCAATTGCCCGTATTAACACCCGTCAACATGACGTAAAACTTACCCATAAAACCTGCGGTCAAAGGAATGCCCGCTAAAGACAACATCATCACCGTCATTACTGCGGTTAAATACGGTCTGCGCCAAAACAAACCCCGATAATGTTGCAAGCTATCGGCATCTTCATTATCGCCAGCGGCTGACATTAGGGTAATCACACCAAAAGCCCCAAGTGTGGTTAACACATAGGTCAATAAATAAACATGAATGGTTTCTAAGGCCGTACCGCCACCCGCAGCCAACGCCACCAATAAATAACCAAAGTGGGCAATTGAAGAATAGGCTAATAAGCGTTTGATATTGGTTTGTGTCAATGCCAATAAATTACCAAAGATAATGGACAGTACGGCAATCACGGCAAAAATCTTTTGCAAAGGCATGGTGTATTGAATCGGCGTTTCGATTAAAAAACGTACCAATACCGCGAATACCGCCACCTTACTCACTGTCGCTAAAAATGCGCCCACAGGTGCAGGCGCGCCTTGATAAACATCGGGTGTCCATAAGTGAAACGGTGCTAATGACAATTTAAAGCAGATAGCAATAATAATCATCGCTACGCCAAACGTCGCTAAATGGCCTGAGCTGTCGGCCATTTGTTCGCCGATATTGGCAAACGCCAAGGTGCCTGTTTGCGCGTACATTAAGGCCATACCAAACAACATGAATGCCGAAGCGGCTGCGGATAACACTAAATACTTAATGCCTGCTTCTAAAGAACGGCTACGTTCGTGGGTATAAGCAACCATGCCATACACAGGCACAGATAATAGTTCTAAGCCGATAAAGAACGAGGCCATGTGATGACTGCAAACCAACACCAATGCACCTGCGGTGGCCATCAATAACAATAAATACATTTCTTCTTTATTGTTTTGATAACTTTCCATAAAGGCATGAGTGAGCGTACAACACGCTAACGCCGCGACCAAAATCACAATTGAGTAAAAATAGGCGTATTGGTCAACAATCAATAAGCCCGTGACTGCGCCTGTTTGTGAGGTAAACGATAAATAAATCGTCAACGCCAACGCTACATTCAAGCCCACGACTGCCAATGTCGCGTTCCACCAGTGATTACGGCGAAAGGCAATGGCCAACATCACCAGCACCGTCGTTAAGCTAATAATAGCTAACGGTAAAAGAGGACGAAATGTGTCAAATGTCAGATTCATAATGACCTCAAGGAGCGAGCAACGGTATAGAAACCGCTACTGGTGCATAAGATTGCTGGATAACTGACATAGCACCTGCGGACACATTGAGTACAGGTTGTGGATACAATCCCAAAAACAATAACATCGCCACCAAACTCAGCAGAATACTTAACTCACGACCTGATAAATCGGCCAACTTGTCAGTCGCTTTCGGCTGACCAAACAAGGTTCGATGAATCATAATTAATGAATAAACACCACCCAACACTAAACTTGAAGTAGCAATAATGGTGACGATAGGCACAACTTTAAACGCACCTAATAAAATCAAAAACTCACCGACAAAGTTGGCCGTTCCGGGAATACCTAATAAAGCTGCAGCAAAAAACATTAATAACGGTGGCAAATAGGTAAAACGCGCCCACAAACCGCCCATCTCACGCAGATCACGGGTATGCAAACGCTCATAGAGTTGACCACTGAGAATAAACAAGCCGCTGGCACATAAACCATGCGCCAACATTTGAATGACTAAACCTTGTAGGGTTAAGAAGTTACCTGCATAAATACCAATCAAGACAAAACCCATGTGCGAGACACTGGTATAAGCAATCAGGCGTTTAATGTCGGTTTGGGCAAAGGCTAAAAAAGCACCGTAGAAAATGCCAAACAAACCTAAACCCATGGCAATAGGCGCAAATTCATGGGAGGCATTGGGAAACAACGGCAAGGCAAAACGCAACATACCGTAAGCCGCTGTTTTTAATAAAATCCCTGCTAAGTCAACACTACCTGCTGTCGGTGCTTGGGCATGGGCATCAGGCAACCATGAATGAAAAGGCACAATCGGTAATTTCACAGCAAAAGCAGTAAAGAAACACAACATCAAGGCCATTTCTAATTCAGGGCGCATAAATTTATGTGCGCCTAAAAGGGCATCATAATCAAAACTCAATGTCCCCGTTGCTTGGAAGTTGACTAACACCAACGCCAAAATACCGACCAATAACAACAGGCCGCCCACTTGGGTATAAATAAAGAATTTTGTTGCGGCATAAATACGACTTTTACCGTCCGACCCTGCGTGTCCCCATAAAGCAATGAGGAAATACACAGGAACGAGCATCATCTCCCAAAAGAAGAAGAATAAAAACATATCTAGAGCAAGGAAAACACCAATAACGCCGCCTAAACTCCACAACAAATTCAAATGGAAAAAGCCGACATGACGCTGAATTTCACTCCACGAACAACCAACCGCCATGACACCGAGTAAACCTGTCAGCATCACCATCATTAACGACAAACCATCAATCGCTAAATGAATACTCACGCCCAAATGGGGAATCCATTGATAACGCTCTTCTAACTGCCAACGAGGAGCGGTGCTACCAATCGGATTGGCCAGTGAATAATCACCCTGCGCCCACAGCATCACGCCTAGACCAAACACCGCAAGCATACTAATTAATGCAATCCATCGAGGAATGCCAATGCCTAAGCGTTCACCGAGCCAGCATAACAGGCCACCAATAAACGGGATTAGGATGAGTGCCGAAAGAATCATGGTGTGGCTTATCCTCTAATTGACAAAAGTAGCACTGCGCCCAGCACCAACACTGCGCCAAGGGCAAGGCTGGAGGTGTACCAACGAATGCGGCCATTTTCGGAGACACTTAAAGTGTCATGCCCTGCTTTGACCAAACGCGGTACTAAGCCGAAGGTTTTATCAATGGCATCGTGACGATTCAGGTGCGCTAACCATAAGTACGGTTTGACAAATAACAGGTCATATAACCAGTCGAAGCCCCAACCGTTCAACCATAACCGTGATAACAGTTGGCCAGCCGCACTATTAGCCACCGCAGTCGCTAAACGACGCTCACCTAAGAATAAGAATGCGGATAATGCCAAACCGACTAAACCTGTGCCAATTGCCAACATTTCTACCCAATGTTTCGCTTCTTCGGTAGCAGTAGTAACAAAAGCAGGCAACACGCCTTCTAAAGGTTGATGAATAAATGCGCCAATTGCTGTGGACAACACTAATAGCACACCTAAAGGCAACCAATAGGTGACACCATGAATTTCGTGGGCATGGGTTTTTTCTTCACCGTGAAAGACAATAAAAATCAAACGGAAGGTATAAAGAGAAGTAAAAAACGCACCCAATAAGCCCGCCCAAAATAACTCTATATGACCACTGGCGAAGGCTTGCCATAAAATCGCATCTTTACTGTAAAAGCCGACTGTTAAGAACGGGAAAGCAGCCAAAGCACCACCACCGACTAAGAAACAGGCATACACAAAGGGGATTTTTTTACGTAACCCACCCATTTTGAAGATATTTTGCTCGTGATGACAGGCAATAATCACCGCGCCTGCCGATAAGAACAGCAAGGCTTTGAAGAAGGCATGAGTCATTAAATGGAAAATCGCGGCTTGCCATGCGCCTACACCCAACGCTAAAAACATATAACCAATTTGACTCATCGTTGAATAGGCCAAAATACGTTTGATGTCGGTTTGCACTAAAGCCGAGAAACCTGCTAATACTAGAGTAACCGCACCAACAATACCGACTAAATTCAGCACATCGGGTGCAAGTAAAAACAAACCATGAGTACGGGCAATTAAATACACACCTGCGGTGACCATTGTTGCCGCGTGAATTAACGCGGATACGGGCGTAGGGCCTGCCATCGCGTCGGCCAACCATGTTTGCAACGGTAATTGTGCCGATTTACCGACTGCACCGCCTAATAACATTAAGCTTGCCGCCACCACCATCGGGTCGCCTACTTGCCAATGTTGGGGTGCTAAGGTCAAAATTTGTTGAATATCTAAAGTGCCTAATTGTTGGAACAAGATAAATAAACCAATGGCCATAAAGACATCACCGACTCGGGTGACGGTAAAGGCTTTAATTGCCGCTTCGCCATTGGCTTTATTGGAATAGTAAAAACCAATCAGTAAATAACTACACAAGCCTACGCCTTCCCAACCTAAATATAACAAGCCGAGGTTATCGCCCAACACCAATAACAACATACTGGCGACGAATAAGTTCATATAGGAAAAGAAACGCTCATAACCTGCTTCGCCACGCATATACCACGAGGCAAAGAGATGAATAAAAAAGCCAACGCCTGTGACGACACCTAGCATGGTCAACGACAAGCCATCTAAATGTAGAGCAAAATTAACGGTTAAATCACCGACTTCCATCCATGTCCATAGATGTTGAACATATGAGCCACCTTGTGGCACCTTGCCCATAAAGTCGATGCCGACATATAACGCCGTTAATGCCGATAAACCCATTGAACCAACGCCAATAACAGCGGCGGCATTTTCAGACAAACGCGTACGCAAAGTAGCCAGCAGTAAAAAGCCAACTAACGGAAAAATAAAGGTTAGATAAAGTAAATTCATCCGTGCATCT
>JBKJUH010000161.1:0-7754 GCA_046590075.1 Agitococcus sp. | reverse complement strand
CACGAGTGCCACCCAAAGTCGCGGTGACTAGGGCTTGAGTTTCGCCACGCGTAAACAATGCCGAACCATGAACACGCGGCAACACACCGACTTGTACATCTAAGCCACGAACGGTATCTAAGGCACGGCCATCAATACGCGGTTTGCCATTTAAGATATTGTCACGCACGGTGCGATATTTTAAGTCTTCAAACGCTGTATCAACGTCATCGGCCGACACGTCTGCGCCTTCAACTGCAAACTGAGCCAGTGCTTGTTTTTTGATCTCACCCAATGCACTGTAACGGGTTTGCTTTTCGGAAATGGTATAGGCATCGGAAATTGCTTGGGCAAATGCTTCTTTCAAACCATTTTTAAGCGTTTGATTGCCTTCTGGCGCAGTCCATGTTGATGCAGTTGTGTTGACTTCGGCAGCAAAGGCTTTAATTGCTGCAACAGCAACTTGCATTTCTTCATGGCCAAACAATACCGCGCCCAACATTTGATCTTCGCTGAGTTCTTTGGCTTCGGATTCAACCATCAACACCGCTTTGTCTGTACCTGCAACCACTAAATCTAAATCAGAAGTCGCTAATTCTTTATAAGTAGGATTGAGGATGTATTCCCCTTCAATATAAGCCACACGCGCGCCAGCAATAGGACCATTGAATGGAATGCCAGCAATGCTTAAAGCGGCTGACGTACCTAACATAGCCGCAATATCTGGATCTAATTCACGGTCGGTTGATACAACAGTGGCCGTTACTTGCACTTCGTTAAAGTAGCCTTCGGGAAATAATGGCCGAATAGGACGGTCGATTAAACGCGACGTTAACGTCTCTTTTTCACTGGCGCGGCCTTCACGTTTGAAATAACCACCAGGAATACGACCCGCAGCGTAGGTTTTTTCTTGATAATTAACCGTTAATGGGAAAAAATCTTGACCTGATTTAGCGGATTTAGCGGCAACAACCGCAACTAATACTGTTACACCACCCATCGTTACTAAGACGGAATTGGCTTGACGAGCAATACGGCCTGTTTCTAAAACAACGTGGTGACGACCAAATAAAAACTCTTTTTTAACAATAGTAAACATACGTTTGAAACTCCAGTTTTTTATGCAGGGCTGACATAGGTGTAATTACGCCCAGTTTTTATGGAGGCCACTAAGAGTTGAGCAACATCGAACCCAAGTCTTAGTAGCCTCTCCATACAATAACCACTATTAACACAACAAATAACAAAGGGGAGCAAAAGCTCCCCTCGGCGGTACTTAGCGACGTAGGCCTAATGCTTGAATCAAAGCAACATAGCGTGAGCTATCTTTGCGATTCAAGTAGTCAAGCAAACTACGGCGTTGATTTACCATACGAATCAAACCACGACGAGAGTGGTGATCGTGTTTATGGGCTTTGAAGTGCGACTGTAAGTCGTCGATAGTCGCCGACAACAAAGCAACTTGAACTTCAGGTGAGCCAGTGTCTGCTTCGCCACGGGCAAATTTCGCCATGATGGCTGCTTTTTGAGCAACAGTTAAAGCCATGATTTTTCTCCCATGAGATGCGCTAATAAAACACGCATAGCCGTGCATCTCTACAGCTAGCGCGCGGGGTATTTTATCTGTTCATGCAATAATGTGCCATGACTTATTTGCGCAACTTCATCGCCCAGTCAGTTTTTGCTTATTTTTGTTTTTAATAGTCGTTTTGGGGCTAATAAACCATCTGCGTCGATAGCACCTAGACCCAAAAATCGTTGTTCGTGGTCAAATATTAAGACTTCACCGTCTAGGGGTAAACCATTGGCACGAACGGGCTGACCTTGCATCAGATAATACGTGGTGTTTTCTGTTAAGGTGATTTTAGGTTTATCGGCCATTGCTGCCCACGGTGGCAATAATAAGGCATCAAGCGCATCAAAACCTTGTTCTGCCAGCGCACGCAAATGATCTAAGGTCAAATTTTCTTGTAACTGAAACGAGCCACTGGCCAAACGACGCAACTCGACGACATGCGCACCACAACCCAGAGCCTCGCCAATATCTTCGGCCAAATTACGGATATAAGTGCCTTTACTACAGGCGACTTCTAACTCCCAAAATAACGGTTCGACAGAAAGCAACTCTAAACGATAAATATGAATCGTTCGCGCTTCACGCTCCACTTCAATGCCTTGACGCGCCAACTCATATAACGGTCTGCCGTCTTTTTTTAACGCTGAATACATGGAGGGAATTTGTTGCTGTATGCCACGAAACTGCGCTAAAACAGCTTCTATTTCGACGAGAGTTAAGGTCGGGACAGGACGCTCTAAAACAACTTCCCCTTCCGCATCGGCTGTGGTTGTTTTTTGGCCTAGACGCATTTTTGTGCGATAAACTTTATCGGCATCTAATAAATGTTGTGAATATTTGGTGGCTTCGCCAAAACAAATCGGTAATAGACCTGTTGCTAAGGGGTCTAAACTGCCCGTATGACCTGCTTTTTCGGCATTAAATAAGCGTTTAACGTGTTGCAGGGCATGATTCGAACTCATATCTAAGGGCTTATCCAGCAAGATAATGCCATCAATCGCACGACGAATTTTTTTGACTTGGGGGATTTTAACGGGCTTCACGTTAGTTGCTGTCGTCTGCGTCAATATCTTGTTGGTCATGCTCACGCACAGAGCCTTCAATAAGCTCGATGTTATTTTGCTGCGCGACTTCATCTTCACTAATGGCTTGATGAATTAATTCAGCCATACGATTACCACGGACAATGGTTTCATCATAATGAAAACGTAAGCGAGGGATCATACGTACTTGTAGGCTTTTGCCTAAAGCACCGCGCAGAAACCCTGCCGCATTATTTAACACAGCAATACTCGGCTTAGGATCGAAATCTAAATCTTTACCCAAAACAGTAACATACACTTCGGCATAACCCATGTCTTTACTGACTTTGACCGCCGAAATAGTCACCATGCCCAAACGGGGGTCTTTTAACTCGGAGCGAATCAATCCTGCGACTTCACGCTGAATTTGATCGGCTAAACGCTGCATTCGTTGGCTCACACGAACCCTCTTTTTTAACGCGCCTTATCTGTCATTTGCAGAAATAAAGCGACTTTACATAGTGATAAGGGCAGTTAATAAACTGCCCTTACTTTAACATTTGTACGCGGTTAAGCCTTACAAAGTACGTTTAATATGATGAACTTCGTAGACTTCAATTTTGTCGCCTGTACGAATGTCGTTATAGCCTTTAACCGCCATACCACATTCCATGCCGTGTCGAACTTCTTGCAAGTCGTCTTTGAAACGACGCAACGATTCTAACTCGCCTTGGAAGACCACCACTTCATCACGCAATACGCGAATCGGTTTGTTACGATAGACGATACCTTCCAACACCATACAACCCGCAGCCGCACCAAAACGCGAAGAACGGAATACTTCACGTACTTGGGCAACACCAAGAATATTTTCACGACGTTCTGGCGTCAACAAGCCTGACATGGCCGCTTTGACATCATCAATCATTTCATAAATGATGCTGTAGTAACGTAAGTCGATTTCATCTTGTTGGCATTTAGCACGCGCGGCATTATCGGCACGCACGTTAAAGCCTAAAATCACCGAGTTCGTTGACTCCGCTAGCGTAACATCAGACTCAGAAATCGCACCAACACCTGAGCTAACGATACATACACGCACATCAACCGTCGCCAAGTCATTCAAGGCTTGGGTAATCGCTTCTAAAGAGCCACGGACATCGGTTTTCAACACAACATTGACCGCAGCCGCTTCTTTTTGCCCCATGGTGGCAAAAATATTCTCTAAACGCATACTTTGTTGACGGGTTAATTTATCTTGACGTTCTTTGTTGGCACGGAATTCGGCAACTTCACGCGCTTTGCGTTCATCGTCAACCACCATGAATTCGTCACCTGCATTCGGTGCTTCAGGCAAGCCTAAAATCTCAACAGGAATCGAAGGGCCTGCCGATTTTGTAGGCAAACCATTTTCATCGGTCATCGCACGAACACGACCATAATATTGACCAGCCAAGACTAAGTCACCTGTGCGTAACGTGCCTTTTTGCACTAATACACTGGCAACGGCGCCACGACCTTTATCAATACGCGCTTCAATAACCACACCTTGAGCCGAACCTTGCTCAACGGCGGTTAATTCTAATAGTTCGGACTGGTTGAGAATCGCTTCTAATAAGGCATCAATGCCTTCGCCTGAATGAGCGGAAACTTTGACGATTTGCGTATCACCGCCCCATTCTTCAGGTACAACGTGCTTAACCGACAATTCATGCAAAACACGATCGGGATCAGCCGAGGCTTTATCCATTTTGTTGATGGCAACAATAATCGGCACACCAGCAGCACGGGCATGGTCAATGGCTTCTGCGGTTTGTGGCATCACGCCATCATCCGCCGCAACAACCAAAATCACGATATCCGTTGCTTTGGCACCACGAGCACGCATGGACGTAAATGCCGCATGACCCGGAGTATCAAGAAAGGTAATCACGCCGCGCGGTGTAGTCACATGGTAGGCACCAATGTGCTGAGTAATACCACCCGCTTCACCCGCAGCCACTTTGGCACGACGAATATAATCGAGTAATGAGGTTTTACCGTGGTCAACGTGACCCATGATGGTGACTACAGGAGGACGAGTAATACCATCACCCTCATGCGCCATTTCGTCAATCAACGCATCTTCAAGCGCACTAGAACTGACATACTTCGAGCTATGTCCCATTTCTTCAACCACTAAGGCGGCCGTCGCATGGTCAATGGCTTGATCTTGTGTGACCACTTCACCCATTTTCATCAATACTTTAATGACTTCTTTGGCTTTGACCGCCATTCTTTGCGCTAAGTCAGCAACGGTAATATTGTCACCAATCGCCACTTCATAAACTTGCTTTTCAACTGGCTTTTCAAAACCATGCTGTTTAGACAATGCTGAACTTAAAGCACGGTTGGCTGGACGGAAGCTTTGTTCTTCCTCACGCTTTTTACCGCCTTTAGATTTACCACCACGGCCTGTGGTATTGCCACCACGACGAATTTCACGGTCTTCACGCGCAAAAGAGTCTTCGTAGGCTTTACCTACTAAACCACGCGCCAATGGCACATCTTCCACTTTGACTTCACCACGAACCGCTAATTCAGCCGCAATTTTTCGCGCTTGTTCTAAGGTGCGTTGACGTGCTTTTTCTTCAGCTTCACGGCGTAAGCTATCTTCTTGCTTACGTTTAGCGTCTTCCACCGAACGATGTTTGGCCTGCTCCGCTTCACGTTTAGCTTTGGCTTCAGGTGACTCTTCTTTTTTGTCCGCCTTTGGCGCGCCCACTTTCGGCAAGGCTAATTTTTTATCACGCTGCTCTTTGGGTTGTGGCACAGGAGCAACTTCCGCTAAGCGAGCATCAGATTCACTCACTTGACGCGCTGCTAATTCTTCAGCCGCTTTGCGCGCCGCTTCTTCAGCCAATTGACGCGCAATCGCTGCACGAGTTTGCTCGTCCGCCTCTTTACGCGCCGCATCTTCTGCTGCCGCTACGCGCAAGGTCTCGAGCGATACTTCACCTTCGGCTGGCTTGACAAAAGTACGCGTTTTTCGCACTTCGACATTAACCGTTTTCGCTTTGCCGCCCGAAACAGGGGTTTTAATCGTGCTAAGGGTTTTGCGCTTCAAGGTGATTTGTTGATTATCACCCGACACATCGCCATGACTACGCTTGAGGAAAGAAACTAATTGCTGCTTTTCGGCATCGGAAACCAAACCGTCCGCACCACGCGCAGGCAAACCCGCTTCTTTCATTTGTATTAGCAGCGTTTCTACTGAGCGATCAACGACTTGCGCTAGTTGTTTGACAGTTATTTCAGCCATGTGGCACGACACTCCAAAACTTTTTGAGGCTTACGCGGCCAGCCTGCTTTCATACGACTTTGACATTCAATATGCCGAAAAGAAGACGAATAACAAACCAACTCTAGATTACGCGTAAGACCTAATTTCCACGGCTTAGATTAAAGAAACCAAGGCTCACGCGCTTTCATAATCAGCTGCGCCGCCACTTCTCCATCCAAACCATCAATACCGACAATATCGTCAATCGCTTGTTCTGCAAGGTCTTCCATAGTAATGACCCCGCGCGCTGCCAACGCATAAGCAAGTTTACGATTCATGCCTTCCATCGCCAGCAAATCATCGGCTGGCTCGGCTTTTTCTTGAGAAACAAGAGCTTGCATCAATATGGCATCTTTGGCACGTTGACGTAAGGAACTCACCATTTCTTCATCAAAATCTTCAATGGCTAGCATTTCTTCGATAGGCACATACGCCACTTCTTCAAGCGTCGTAAAACCTTCATTCACTAAAATACTCGCCAGATCTTCATCCACTTCCAATAAACGCACAAACTCATCAACATAACGCTGAGATTCTGTCGCTTGCTTGGCATTGGCATCATCAATAGTCATGACATTTAAACGCCAGCCCGTTAATTCTGAAGCCAAACGCACATTTTGTCCTGAGCGACCAATCGCCTGCGCTAATTGATCTGACTCTACTGCTACATCCATGGAGTGCGAGTCTTCATCAACAATGATAGAAACCACTTCGGCTGGCTGTAGGGCATTAATCACAAACTGCGCGGTATTATCATCCCAAAGCACAATATCAACACGCTCACCACCCAACTCAGCCGTTACTGCCTGTACACGCGTACCGCGCATACCCACACACGCACCAACGGGGTCAATACGATGATCGTTCGTTTTCACGGCAATTTTAGCACGAATACCCGGATCACGAGCAGCACCTTTAATTTCGATGATTTCTTCACCAATTTCAGGCACTTCTTTATGAAATAGGGAAATTAACATTTCTGGACAGGTTCGCGACAACAACAATTGCGCGCCACGACCTTCAGCATTCACTGCATAGAGAATACTCGCCACACGCTCTTTGACGCGGAAATTTTCTTTCGCCATCATTTGTTCACGCGCTAAATAACCTTCGGCGTTATTACCCAAATCTACAATTAAACCATCACGGGTAATTTTTTTGACTTCGCCCGACAACAACTCACCCACGCGCAATTTATAGGCATCAACCACTAACGCACGCTCAGCTTCACGAATTTTTTGCACGATGACTTGCTTAGCCGTTTGCGCGGCAATACGACCAAACTCAATCGAAGGAATCTGCTCTTCGACCACATCGCCAATGTTTAATCCGCGCTCGGCGACATCACTAATCGCCAACTGCTGTGCGGGCATTTCATGATCTTCATCAGCCATCACCGTCCAACGGCGAAAAGTATCGTAATCGCCCGTTTTACGGTTAATACTAATACGCGCATCCATTTCTTCGATGTTGTATTTTTTCTTTGTGGCTGCCACTAAAGCCTGTTCAATTGCTTGAAAAATAGCTTCGCGTGCAATGCCTTTTTCATTACTGACGGACTCGACCACCAATAAAATTTCTTTGCTCATGCTACTGCCCTGATACTATTAAATCGTTTAGACACTAGGGACTAAATTGCCCTTGTCAATTTGCGCGAAAGGAATGCGAATCACTTGACCTTCAAAGTTCAAATCAATAGCGTCATCAGTCACCGCTTCAACCACGCCCTTATAACGACGACGAGCATTAATTGGCGCAACCAAACGCAAGGAAACTTCACTAGCGACAAAACGCTGATAATGCGCTAACGCAAATAAGGGGCGATCCCAACCCGGCGAAGACACCTCTAAGGTAT
>JBKJUH010000106.1:0-4549 GCA_046590075.1 Agitococcus sp. | reverse complement strand
ATTGACACGATACACAGGCCATTCAGCACCTAAGTCGCGAATGGGGCGTTTTTTGGCGTAACGGGTGGCGCGCGCTTTACCGATTTTAATAATCTGTTCGGGTTGATTTTTGATAAGGCGCGATAAAGTCGGCTGCGAGACTTGTAATGCCTGCATAAGCGTTTGGGCGCTTTGGGGAGCTTTGTTGAGTAGCTTTTCTAGGCAATTAGGCTTCATGATGTGAATAGATTTTTTTAGTTATTTTAAGCAGTCTATCTCAAGTTAATTAAACCTGCATCGCTTTTATGAATGGTTTTTATGAATAGATTCTCTCTTTAATCTAACCGCAGATAAACTACAATCACAAGACAAATCGGGCAGGCAATCACCAACGTTAGAAGCGCAGTCACATTTATCTTTGGTTAAAAAACACTCTTTGTCTTGATTTCGTCTGCGCCGCCTTCTTCTCCTTCTTAGTTCTTCTTCGTCTTGTTGCTGTAAAGCTTCATACGCTAGATGACAATTCAAAAACTGCTGTTGAATCATTGGCCAACCTGCGATTAGACCATGTTCAGCAATCATAGTTTTGACCATAGCCGAACATGATAAATCCTGATGATAACAAGCATAGGCGCAGTTAAAGCCTTTGTGGGGCGAGATGTACTTTTGGTAGAGGGTGATTAGGAAGATGAGAAAGTGGCGCATGATTATGGTTACCTATGACTTTCTGTTGATTTTGTACGCCTAACGTACTAACATTGATTATCTGTATTAAATATTGATGGTAATTTATATGATTTCCACACACACACCCGAAACTGTTGCTCGCTCTGCGCGTTTAGGATTGCGCGCCACTCCCATTCAAGAACACTTACTAAAACAAGCCGCAGCCATCCGTCATCAATCCTTAACTGATTTTATTTTAGACAGCGCGTGTTCAGCAGCCGAACAAACCTTGCTTGAGCAACGTCTATTTATGGTTTCAGGCCAAGAATATCAACAGTTACTGGCCATGCTTGACGAAAGTCCTCAAGAAAATAACGGCTTAGAGCAGTTATTTGCGCGGCAATCACCGTGGGACAAATCCTGATGTTACAAGCCCCACAGCCATTAAACAATGCTCATCAATTATCAGAATTTGATTTTGGCAAAGTTTCATTAACTGACTGGCTTATTAAACACGCTCGGCAAGCGCAAAGTAGTGGCTCCGCAAAAACCTTTGTGGTTGTTGACGAGCAAAAAGCCGTTGCCTACTTTAGTTTGACACTTGGCCAAATTGATACTTTTGATGCCCCTGAACGAGTCCGTCAAGGCATGGGGCAACATCCGATTCCTGTGGTGTTATTGGCTCGTTTGGCGGTTGATTATCGTTTTAGTGGATTAGGCGTAGGTACAGGCATGCTTAAAGATGCCATTCGACGCGCTTTTTTAATTGCGGAGCAAGCTGGCGTTAGAGCCATTATTACTCATCCTTTAGATGAACAAGCCAACAGTTTTTACCTTCGTTTTGGCTTTTTACCTTCACCTGCGGGTCATAATCTGCTGATTTTATTATTGAAAGATGCGAAGAAGTTTATGACATAAAAAGGGCGGATAAATCCGCCCCTACACATCACCCCACAAACACCCGCGCATTTCTAAACATCCGCATCCACGCGCCATCCTCATGCCACTGACTCGGCTGCCAAGAGTTTTGCACAGCACGGAACACACGCTCAGGATGAGGCATCAAAATCGTTGCCCGACCATCGATGCTGGTAACGCTAGTAATACCAAACGGTGAACCATTGGGATTTAAAGGATAAGTTTCTGTCGCTGCACCTGTGGCATCAGCAAAACGCAAGGCCACTAAACCACTGGCATTTAAGGTGCTAATTTCAGGATGCAACACGCGACCCTCACCATGCGCAACAGCAATCGGCATGACCGAACCTGCCATGCCTGTAAAGAATAATGACGGCGACTCTTCAACCGTGATTAACGCGGTACGCGCTTCAAAGGACTCACTATTGTTACGGACAAAACGAGGCCATAAATCAGCACCGGGAATCAAGCCTTTTAACTGCGACAACATTTGACAGCCGTTACACACACCCAAGCTAAAGGTTTCTGGACGGGCAAAAAACTCAGCAAATTCGGCACGCGCACGGGCATTAAACAATACTGATTTTGCCCAACCGCCACCCGCGCCTAACACATCACCATAAGAGAATCCACCGCAAGCGACTAAGCCTTGAAAGGTTTTTAAGCTGACACGACCACTGAGAATATCGCTCATGTGCACATCAATACTGGTGAAGCCTGCTTTATCAAAAGCGGCTGCCATTTCGATATGACCATTCACCCCTTGCTCACGCAAAATAGCGACACGCGGACGTACACCTGTGGCAATAAAGGGTGCGGCAATGTCTGAGTTAATATCGTAACTGAGTTGTGCAATTAAGCCTGTTTGTCTGTCATCGCTAATTAAGGCAAATTCTTGGGCGGCATATTCAGCATTATCACGAATCGCTTGCAGTCGATAACTGGTTTCTGCCCACCATTGTTGCCATTCGGCACGACTGCCCGCTAGGACGGTATCACCCTGATAATTAAAGCAAATGCTTTGCTGACTGTTGATTGAGCCTAAAACATGAACCGCATTGGCTAAGGTCGTATGCGCAAATGCGGCTTGTACTGCGGCTAAATCGCTGGCGCGTACTTGAATGACTGCACCCAATTCTTCGTTAAATAAAGCGGCGGCAAGCTCTTCGGAGTTGTTTGCTAATGCTGACACATCAATATCTAAACCAACTCGACCTGCAAACGCCATTTCTGCTAAGGCGGCCACTAAACCACCGTCACTACGGTCATGGTAGGCTAACAATTTTGCTTGGCTGTTGAGTTGTTGAATGGTGTTAAAAAAGTCTTTTAACAGTTGTGGATTATCTAAATCAGGCGCGACATTACCTAATTGGCTATAGGCTTGCGCTAAAATCGAGCCACCTAAACGATGCTGCCCCAACCCTAAATCAATCAATAACAACACGCTATCAACATCGGTTTTTAATTCGGGAGTGACGGTTTTACGAATATCAACGACAGGCGCAAACGAGGTGACGGTTAAGGACATCGGGGAAGTGACGGCTTTATCTTCATCGCCTTCTTTCCACACGGTACGCATGGATAAGGAATCTTTACCGACAGGAATGGCGATATCTAAGGCAGGACATAACTCCATGCCCACCGCTTTGACCGCTTCAAACAAACTTTGGTCTTCAATACCGTAACCTGCGGCAGCCATCCAGTTCGCGGATAATTTAATATCACCTAATTGCGCAATGTTTGCTGAGGCAATGTTGGTTATTGCTTCGCCAACGGCCATCCGCGCAGAAGCGGCGGCGTTGATAAGGGCTATCGGTGTACGTTCACCCATCGCCATCGCTTCGCCTGTATAACCATGAAAGCCACTGGCCGTCACTGCACAATCCGCTACAGGTACTTGATAACGCCCCACCATTTGCTCACGCGCCACTAAGCCTGTCACCGAACGGTCGCCAATGGTAATCAAAAAAGACTTAGAGGCAACAGTAGGAACTTGTAGCACTCGTTTTGTTGCTTCGGCCAAGTCGATAGTTGAGCTATCAAAAGCCGCTTGTTCGATGGTTTTAGTGCTAAATTGGCGCGACATTTTGGGGGCTTTACCCAGCAACACTTGCATGGGCATATCAACTGCTTTGTTGGCAAAATGACTGTCTTTGACTGTTAAATGTTGCACTTGTTCGGCTTGACCTAACACCGCAAATGGACAGCGTTCACGCGCACAAATGGCTTCAAATTCGGCTAAACGATGAGGACGAACCGCTAACACATAACGCTCTTGCGCTTCATTACACCAAATTTCACGCGGGCTCATGCCGCGTTCTAAATTGGGAATATGGCGTAACTCTAAGGTCGCGCCCAAATCATGTTCGTGAACCAGTTCGGGCATGGCATTCGACAAGCCTCCTGCACCCACGTCATGCACCGAGACAAAAGGATTGTTGTCGCCCATCGCCCAACAGACATCAATCACTTCTTGGCAACGACGCTCCATTTCGGGGTTATCACGTTGCACCGAGGCAAAATCTAAGTTTTCGGCACTGGCACCACTGGCCATACTGGAAGCTGCACCGCCACCTAAACCAATCAATAACGCAGGGCCTCCGAGAACAATGAGACAATCGCCTGCTTGAATACTATTTTTTTGCACGTGGTCGGCACGAATATTACCCATACCGCCTGCAATCATAATCGGCTTGTGATAACCGCGCACTTCGTCGCCATTCACGCCTTTAGCAGTCAATTCAAAACTACGGAAATAACCACACAAATTCGGACGACCAAATTCATTATTAAACGCCGCGCCCCCTAAAGGCCCTTCAATCATAATATCCAGCGCAGAAACAATACGATTCGGTTTGCCGTACGGCGTTTCCCATGGCTGGACAAAATTAGGAATTTGTAAGTTTGATACGGTAAACGCCGTTAATCCTGCTTTCGGTTTGCCACCACGCCCCGTTGCGCCTTCATCACGAATCTCACCACCCGC
>JBKJUH010000007.1:0-4758 GCA_046590075.1 Agitococcus sp. | reverse complement strand
CTGAATGTGCGCAACTATTACGCGGCTTCGACAATAACAAAGACCAAAGTTATTTTTTGCACGCAGTAAGTGGCAAACAACTTGCCAAAACACTCTTTCCTGTGGGTGAGTTAGCTAAACCTGAGGTGCGCCGTATTGCTGCTGAACAAGGCTTTATTAATCACGCTAAAAAAGACTCAACGGGGATTTGTTTTATTGGCGAGCGTCGTTTTCGTGATTTTTTAAGCCAATATCTACCTGCACAAGCAGGCGAAATTGTCACGGATGAAGGCAAAGTCATTGGTGAACATTTAGGTTTGATGTATTACACCCTCGGCCAACGTCAAGGTATTGGTATTGGTGGCGTTAAAAACAGTGCCGAAGCGCCGTGGTTTGTTGTTGCTAAAGACTTAGACACTAAACGCTTAATCATTGGTCAAGGCCACGAGCATCCATTAATGATGAGCCAAAGCTTATTTACCCAACAGATAGATTGGGTTGCAGGCCTAGCTCCTGAAATGCCCTTACGCTGCACGGCAAAAACCCGTTATCGCCAGCCTGACCAAGACTGTTTGGTGATGGTTGAAGGTGATGGTTTACGCGTCATTTTTGACCAAACACAACGCGCAGTCACACCAGGTCAATCTGTCGTTTTTTATACGGGTGACGTGTGTTTAGGTGGTGGTGTTATTGAAAGCAGGGTTGGCATAGTATGAATGATATTAACCGTCAAAAAACCTTAGCACTGGCGGCTGTTTTTCAAGCGGCTGCTATTGCCGATAACTTGGCTTGGAAAGGCATTGCCGATAAAGAGGCAACCAAAACACTGTTAGAAAGTACCTTAGTTTTTGATACCGACAACCCCGAAGCCATTTACGGCAATGTTAAAGCCTTAGAATTAGGCTTAAAAACATTAGAGGCCTGTCTAGTTGATGTCGGTACAGATAATCATCAAGCCGACAAACTGCGCTATGCACTGGGTATGATTCATATTGAAGGCCAACTGAATAAATCATCGGCCATGCTCACGTTATTACGCCAACGTTTAGAACAAGCGCAACGACAACTGCCGCATTTTGATAGCGACATTATGGCGCAAGGCCTTATTAATAATTTGGCTGGTGCGTATGTTGACACCATTGGTACCTTGCGTTTTCGTATTCAAATCAAAGGTAACGAACAACGGCTAAAATCCGTTGGCGTGGCCGAACAAATTCGCGCCAACCTACTAGCAGGGGTACGCGCAGCATGGTTATGGCGCCGACTGGGTGGCCGTCGCTGGCACTTACTGTTTACCCGTGGGCAAATTCTTGCCGAGTTACGTTTACTTATTAAAGAAGCGCAACAACGTTAAATTTGATTAACGACTTATCCATTATTAGATTAGGTGATTTCATGAAAGTCTGTGGTGTTGAATTGCAAGGTAACGAAGCCATTATTTGTATTTTGTCTTTAGCTGATAGTTTATTTGAAGTGTCACCTTGCCGTGTACAACGACTGGTTGTTGCCGATTCGTATGACAGTGCACAAATGAAAGCCTTCCAATTTTCCTTTGTCAAATTAATGCAAGACTACAATGTTGACCGTGTGATTATACGCCAACGAGAAATGAAAGGTAAATTTGCAGGCGGCGCAGTCGGTTTTAAATTAGAAGCGGCGTTGCAATTAGCCGCAGAGTTAAACCTCAGATTAATGTCTGCAAGCCAACGCAAAGAAAGCTTAAAAGCACATCCCCTACATATTCCCTTTAAAGAAACGGAACTCAAACAATTTCAAGAACCTGCGTTTATCACCGCTTTTGCTTATTTGAATAATCCGTTTTAAAACACGCGTAGGGGCGAAAAATCTTTCGCCCTTAATTCGCCAATAACCATAGGTATCTACATAAGTTTTGAGTGATGAATGAGTCAATAAAATGCATTAAATTCCCCTCTTGAGAGGGGTTAGGGGTGTGTTAGTAGTAAAAAGCACTGGTTTCTGTGCCATTAAACCCACCCCTAGCCCCTCCCAAGGAGGGGAGTATTTCACTTTTGTACGTTTTATCTTAATAGAAACAATAAGGTAAAACTCGTGTTAAGCCAATTCCATCAACAAACTATTTAGACGTTTGACATAAGCCGCTGGGTCAGCTAATGCACCGCCTTCGGCCAATGTGGCTTGGTCTAAAATAATTAACGCTAAGGCTTCAAAACGACTTTCATCACTCGTGCTGCTCAAACGACTCATCAAGGGATGATTCGGGTTGACTTCTAATGTCGGTTTCGACTCGGGTAGTTTTTGGCCATTTGCTTCTAACATCTGACGCAATGCCGCACCTAAATCATATTGATTACGCACTAAACAGGCGGGCGAATCCGTCAAGCGTTGGGTTGCTTTAACTGATTGTACTTTTTCGGCCAAAACTTTTTGCAAACGCTCGACTAAAGGCTGGCTGCTTTCCTGCAATTGTTCTTCGGCTTTTTTGTCTTCTTCAGTGTTTAATTCACCTAAGTCTAAATCACCTTTGGCAATATGCTGGAATTTTTTTCCTTCAAACTCAGTGAGATGACTCATTAACCATTCGTCTAAACGATCCGTCAATAACAACACTTCTACACCTTTTTTACGGAACACTTCTAAATGTGGGCTTTGGCTTGCGGCAGTAAAGTTTTCGGCAGTGAGATAATAAATTTTATCTTGGCCTTCTTTCATGCGCGCCAAATAGTCTGCCAACGCCACAGATTCAACGGCATCACCTGAATGTGTAGAAGTAAAGCGCAATAGCTTTAACACTTTTTCTTGGTTGGCTTGGTCTTCGGCCACGCCTTCTTTTAACACGCTACCAAATTGCGACCAGCAAATAGCGTAATCTTCGGCTTTAGTTTCTGCCATTGTCGACAACATATCTAAGGCACGACGCGTTAACGCAGTTTTCATGCTGTCGACAATTTTGCCTGACTGCAACAACTCACGCGAGACGTTTAACGGCAAATCATTGGAATCAACAATGCCTTTGATAAAACGTAAATACATCGGTAAAAACTGTTCGGCATCGTCCATGATAAACACACGTTGCACATACAGTTTTAAGCCACGCACACCTTCACGCTGATACAAATCTTGCGGCGCACGTTTAGGCGCAAACAACAACGAGGTGTATTCGAGCTTGCCTTCAACTTTGTTGTGATTCCATGCTAAGGGATTATCGTAGTCGTGAGCAATATGTTTATAAAAACCTTGATACTCTTCGTCGCTAATGTCGCTACGGGGACGTGTCCATAAAGCAGCGGCTTTATTGATGGTTTCGTAAGTTTTACCTTGTTCGGCCACAACACTGTCGTTATCTTCGCTAGGCTCAGAGGCAACAGGCATACATACAGGTATGGCAATGTGTTCGGCATATTTATGGATGATGGTTTTTAAGCGCCATTCATCGGCAAACTCAGTTTGAGTTGGGCGTAAATGTAAAACAATAGTCGTACCACGTTCGGCTTTGTCGATGGCTTCAACACTAAATGCGCCTTCGCCTTCAGACTCCCATTTTACGCCTTCACTCGCGGCTGCACCTGCACGACGGGTAAACACTTCGACTTTTTGCGCGACGACAAATGCCGAGTAAAAACCGACACCAAACTGCCCAATTAACTGAGCATCTTTCTTTTGGTCACCTGTTAACGTGCCCACAAACTCAGATGTGCCAGAACGGGCAATCGTGCCTAAGTTATCAATCACTTCTTGGCGGCTCATGCCAATACCATTATCACGCAAGGTAATGGTTTGTGCGTCTTTATCAACATCTAACCAAATTTTAAGCTCAGGGTCTTCACTTAACCACTCTGGATGGGTTAAGGCCTCAAAACGTAATTTATCAGAGGCATCAGACGCATTAGAAATTAATTCACGCAAGAAAATTTCAGGGTTGCTGTACAACGAGTGAATCATCAAATGCAATAATTTGGAGACTTCGGTTTGAAAGCCTAAAGTTTCTTTTTGGGTCGTGTTATCAGTCATGTTGAGGTTCCTCTTACCATTTAGGGCTTAACTTCTTAAAGAGTTAACATGAGCTTCAACATGGGGGGGTTTTACTAGAGTTCAAGGGTAATAGGGACAATTTGCAATATGAGCTGATTGCCGTTGATAATGCGTCTGCTCGCCTGATTTTTCGTGAATAACCAATTGGTCAGCATTCAGCCAATCGACTTTATTTTCATCAATAGGCCAAATATGCCCCTTGGCAAACCACATAATGGTTTGTTTATTCGGGCTACTCCAAATGCCTGTGTAACCTTCGCTATATTCGCCCTCTTTTAGTGGCTCTAATTCCGCCATACTTTCATCGTCGATAATATAAGTAGAATTAGCCTTTAGTTCGATGGCGAAGGAAATTTTATCGCGTTTTGCTTGCCACCTGCCCACCCATTGACATGGCGTATGCGGCGCAAAAATATTAGACAAACGTTCTGGCTTGAGATACCACAACACCAAGGTATGATTATTTTTTTGCAAACAGCCGACAAATTCTTTAGCCAGTGCTTTTTCTTCTTCGACCGATTTGGGGTGAATGGTCGGCTGGCAAAATTGCGCACTTTGGGCAAACTGCGTAACGGCATACTGACGAAACATCATAAACGCGATAAAAAAAACAGGTACCAAAAACAGCGATCTAAAGAAAACCTTGATATTTTTGCTCATGCTTAACTCGTATTCGTCCTGATTTATGATTTGACTTATCTATTCTAGGGCTTTTTTACACAGGTGGCATCAGGCTCGGAGTGACGATTAAAGTAAAAACTTTGTTCA
>JBKJUH010000265.1:0-7531 GCA_046590075.1 Agitococcus sp. | reverse complement strand
ACATCAAATAATTCACCTTGAGCAAACTGCGAGACAGGGCAGGGTGACGCAAAGTGGTCTAAATGGATATTGGCATTTGCGGCCTGTGCGTTAGGGACTTCGCTGAGATTAGCGACTTCATATAAACGATACCATTCATCTTCGCTTGGCAGACGAATGGTTTTACCTGTGGATTGTGTCTTCCATTGGCAAAAGGCTTTGGCTTCGTGATAATTAACTTCAACAGGCCAACTCCAAGGCATTGGCACTTCTTCGGTCATCAAACGTAACAACCATTGTTGGTTGCGGCGTCGCCAAAACGTCGGTTGTTGCGCTTGGCTGAAATTGCGCCATGCCCAACCTTCTTCTTGCCAAAAACAGGCTTCTTGATAACCGCCAGCCTCAACAAACGCCAGAAACTCTTGATTACTAACTAAATAACGACTGCTTTGAAATTCAGGAATATGAGCGTGATGTTCGCCAAATTCATTATCCCAGCCATAAAAAGCATTGCTTTTATCTTTTTTAATGTGGATGTTGGCGGCAGGAATGGTGACAAAATCATTATTGAGCGCATCGTCGTGATTAGGGCAAATGAGCCACGCGGGGTGAGTTTGCACAAACTCTAATTGATGCTGACGGATCAATACCGATGAGGTTTCTAGGTGAATGCGTTCGTGTTCAATGCCCATGACAATAGGCCACCAAACATTATCCCAGTCAATGGGCGCAGTCAGTGGTGTGTGGCGAATAAGATGGTTAACGGTAAGACGAACTTGTTGGCGATAATCCTTGACGGCTTGCACGGTAGGCCATTGATAGTTGCTGTCGCTGAGGTCATCCCAGCTCATTTCATCAACACCAACTGCAAACATCGACTCAAATGCGGGGTTGATACGTTCGCTAATCAATCCAGCTAATAATAATTTATTGATAAAAAAAGTGGCGGTATGGCCTAAATAAAAAATCAGTGGGTGACGTAAGGGGATAGATTTTTTGAAATAGGCTTCATCACACGTTAAGGTTTCAAAGAGGTGTTCGTAACGATTAAAAGTATGGTGGAAATACTGCAATATAGTGTCGCGCAGTTGCTCGTTATCGGTGATGTTAAGCTGTGGGGTGCGTTGAAAGAGTGTCACTCGTCAGCGTTCCTAATTCTTATAAATGTTAGGGATAATTTAACAAAATATAGGGCTTATACAAGGAACATTGACACCACAAAACACAAAGACAGTGATTATCATGTTGTTACCCATTATGTGTATTGTGTTACCTAGAACACACAGTTGTTACTTAACTTCACAAGAGTGTTACCTAGACAGTGACTAGATGTTACGCTGAGTAGACGAATCGGCGGTAACATATTTTTTGGTATTTATTAACTTGTTGTTTTTTAATGAGATAAATTAATTATAAAAGTTGGCACGCCCTGTGCATTATATGTGATGCGTAGCAAATAAAAATCATAAGCACGCAGACAACTAAAACAACAGATAATAACAAAAATTAAGGATAAACGGCTTGTAGGTCAGGAAGGCAGAGAGGGCAGGCATTTGGTGAAAAGTGGCGCAAAACAATAATAATGTTAGCCGCTGAAAGTAGGAAAACTGACGAAATATAATAACAAGCGTCAGGTGAACTATAACAAGAAGAACGCAGTAACAACAATAATAAAAAGTGAGTAAGTGCACGCGGGAGCCTAGGCTCCCGCGCTCCTTCTTTGTTGGCGTTAATCTTTTGTCTAATCAATCCCTAGCTTAATTTTTCTTCGATTGTATTTCTCGTCTTTCATTTCAAAACTTAATTTAGGGTAAACACATGGGGTTACCCCTAAAAACCTACACCTTCGGCAAATAAACCATTAAGTCTGCTAATGATTTAGGGCGACTCAAGACAAATCCTTGAATGAGTGTGCAGCCGAATTGACGTAAAAAAACAAGCTGGGCATCGGTTTCTACACCCTCCGCGATGACTTTGAGATTCATGTGGCGACCCAAATCAAGAATGGTGCGGACGATGGCGCAATCACCTCGGTCGTGGGGTAAGCCTTTAATAAACGAGCGGTCTATTTTCATGGAAGAAATTGGCAGCTTTTTTAATCGCCATAATGACGAATAACCCATACCAAAATCATCTAAGCTAATTTTGAAGCCTAAACGACGTAATGATTGCATCACAGGAATGACTTTTTCGGGTTGTTTCATCACTAAACCCTCCGTCAATTCTAAACATAAATGATGGGACGAGATGCCATAACTGTTGGTAATGCTCATCAGTTCTTCGGGTAGACTAGGGCTGACAAATTCGGGGACAGCCATGTTGATGTTCATTTGTAGGTCGGTAAAACCCGATTGGTGTAAGTAGGCTAAGTCTTTACAAGCTTGTTGCACCACCCAACGTCCAATTTGCAAAATTAATCGACTTTGCTCGGCAATGGGAATAAAAACATCAGGTAAAACAATCTCGCCATTGGCACGTCGCCAACGAATCAGTGCTTCGACGGCCAGCATACGTCCGCCAACGCTGTCAAACACAGGTTGATAGTCTAAAAATAACTCGTTACCCACTAAAGCATGGTGCAGCTCGGTTTCCATAGTCAGTTGTTTAACTAAGGTCGATTGTTGAGTAATGCTGGCATTGGCGTCGTCGGAGAAAAAACTCAGGGCGTTACGGCCATTTTGTTTGCTTTTATACATGGCGGCATCGGCATTACGCATTAACTCGGCGCTTGTCCAACCGTGTTCGGGAAAGACACTAATACCGACACTGGCAGAAACGGATAACTCACGTTCTCCAAATGTAAAAGATTGGTTAGCGGCGAGTAATACCCGTTCAGCGATGACTTTTAACTGGCTGATTGGGCCTTTGGGAGCAATTAATAGGGCAAACTCATCACCGCCTAGTCGACCCACTTCACCATCATCACCCGCAATTTTGCGTAAGCGTTGGGCAAATTCGCGTAAAACCACATTGCCTGCTTCATGTCCAAAGGCATCGTTAATGGGCTTAAAGCGGTCTAAATCGACAAACATGACACCAAAAGTTGAGTTGGCAGCAGTTGCACTTAAGCACATGGAGTCTAACAGTTGATGAAAGTGATTGCGGTTGGTTAAGCCTGTTAAGTCATCGACTTGTGCCAGTTGACGAATATGCGCTTGTTGCTCCATGCGTTGCACTGTTTGTGCAATCAAGCCGCCAATTGTTGCTGATAAGTTGGGCAGTTGCGCTTCTTTTTGCCGATACGAGCGACTAAAAAACTCCATCACGCCCGGACTATGACGGCGACCATCGGCAGTGACATAAGAAACAGGAAAAGCATAACCCGACTTTAAGCCACAGGCTAAGGCACTTTTGCGTCGTAAAAAAGAATGGTCATTGATCATATCTTCTACCCAAGTAGGGCGCGCGGTACGCCAAACACCACCAACTAAACCTTGACCTGTGGCAATGCTTGTCGCTCGGCTGTCTAAGGTAAAGGGTGTTAGCTGGTCGTTGGTACTATCCCAATAATATTGGCAGGAGAGGGTGTTTGCACCCATTTGCTCCTGTTCTAACGCCCAATAGGCTCCCCACTCCCAGCCTAAGTTTTCGCAAACTAATTGAATGACTTTGGTGATGGCTTCGCCTAGGCTATACGTACCCACTAAAAAACGCGTGGATTCAAAGCTAAAACGCTCGCGCATCGCCGCATGTTTGGCGGAGGTAATATCGACAAATACCCCTGTGAGCATGCCTTGTTGGTGATGTTGTGGTACAGAGGTCAATCGTATCCAACGTAAGCCAGTTAACTCGTTGATAATTCTAAATTCACATTCTATGATTGAGTTAGGATTTGCCGATAATGCTGTTCTGAGCATGACAAAATCATCAGGCACAACTTGGGTAAAGGCACTGTGCAGAGATTGATGCAGACCTGCTTTTACATCTAATAACTGCGCTGCTCCCATGGATAAAATCCATTGTTTGCTGGCGACATCGACCCACCAACGGCCAAAGGATGCCGCTTGTTCGGCATCATCAATGTGTGCTGTTTGTTTAAGTATGACTTTGAGTGCAGGTGTAAGGCTCGCCGTGGAAGTGGGGAATAAAGAAGCGATGGATAAACAAGAGGTATTATACATAGCAGTAAATATCTTTTAGGGCGATGGTTTTAATATGGCATGCAGTTTTTAGACCATCATGGCTTCTATAGCTCAAAGGCAATGAATTGCTCGACATTAGGGCAGTGTATTGTTGTTCTTGGTGCGATAATTTTTTTTATGCCTAAAGATAGTGCTAATTATGAGCGACGAAGCCGTTTTTTTCTGTACTTGTTCTTGAGGCGATGTGCTGCGCTTGTTAAGCTCAATGGCTCTGTAGACAAAAATAAGGATAATATAATGGCCGTTGCTAAACGTCTGAATAGTCTGGATTGGGCCTTTTTAGCAGGAGAAACTCGTGAGTCGATGATGCACGTCGGTGGTTTAATGACTTTTATTCCACCTGCCGATGCCACGCCTGATTTTCTTCGGCAATTGATGGAAGAAGTGCGCTTAGAGGCAAAAGTTTATAGCCCTTGGAGTCTAAAACTCAGTCATCCTGAGTTACTGACGCATCCCTTGCAAGCATGGATTGAAGACCGAAATTTTGATGTTGAATATCATGTCCGTCGTTCGGCTTTACCTATTCCGGGTGATGAGCGTGAGTTAGGCATTTTGGTGTCACGGTTACATAGCCATAATGTGGACTTTCATCGGCCACCGTGGGAAGTGCATTTTATTGAAGGTTTGGAAGGCGGACGATTTGCCATTTACTTTAAAGTTCATCACGCGCTGATTGATGGTTATACAGGTATCAAAATATTATCGCGGAGTTTGTCGTCTGACCCTGATGACCGCACAACACCACTATTTTATTTATTGCCATCACCCCCGCGTCAAGCCAAAGTCAAAGAAGAACACGTTCCTGCTTTAGATACCCTGTGGCAGGGTTTACAAAGCCAGCTTGAGTCTTCTCAAGGCGCAGTTAAGGCGTTAATGCAGGTAGTTCGTTCGGCACGTCGCAATGACCAAACCTTAGTTGTACCCATGCAAGCACCCAAGTCATCGCTCAATCAAAAAATCAGCCGTAATCGTCGTTTTGCTACACAACAATTTAATGTTGAGCGTCTAAAACGAGTAGCAAAAGCCAGTCATGGCACATTGAACGATGTAGTATTGGCGTTGTGTGCTGGCGCGTTACGTCGGTTTTTACAAGAGCAACATGAGTTACCCAAGGAGCCATTAACAGCAATGTTGCCTGTGAATATTCGTCCGAAAGATGATCCGGGTGGTGGTAATGCGGTGGGGGCGATTTTGGCTTCGTTAGCGACGGATATTACTGAGCCTTTAGCACGTATTAACGCCATTATTGGTTCGACAACTCGTGCCAAAGAGCAACTCCAAGGCATGTCGAAAAGTGCGATTTTGCAATTTACCAGTATGTTAATGGCACCGATGTTGTTGTCGCAAATTCCAGGTGCGGCGGGGCGTATTCGGCCAGCATTTAACTTGGCGATTTCCAATGTGCCAGGCCCTGACAAGCCGTTGTATTTTCGCGGTTATAAAATGGATTCGTACTTTCCCTTGTCAATTCCGTTTTTAGGTTATGGCTTAAATATTACGGTAGTGACTTATGTTGATACATTGAATTTTGGCTTTATTGGCTGCCGCGATACCATTCCTCATTTGCAGCGTTTAGCAGTATACAGCCGTGAGGCCTTGGAGGAATTAGAAGGAGCGTTGGGGTTGTAGGCTTCGACTACGCGCAGGCAGTGTTTGACTGTGCTTGGTCAGTGTGGTGAGGTGTAGAGTCGAGGCTGTCTCGTTGGTTGATGGCATGTATGCCCGTATTTGCATACGGGCTACATGTAGTATTAAGCAGAATAGCGGAGAGACATCCGTTACCTGCCCAATACGCTGAAGCGCTTACTTTTGTTCAGGAACCACAATAACAGTATTGCCGCCAGTGTCGCCTTTCATGCCATCGGCACCAGTCGCACCATCAGCACCAGTTGCGCCTGTAGCTCCTTTAGGGCCAGGAACAACCATCGTTGAACCCGTGTCACCCTTGGCGCCATCATAGCCCGTTGAGCCTTGAGCGCCTCTGGCACCGTCATCGCCAGAAGCACCTGTTGCTCCTGCTGGGCCAGCTGGGCCGGGAACGGGTTCTGGTGCAGGATTGTTGACGGTTGTTTTTTCACAAGCACTTAGACCCAGTACGGAGACCAGTGCAATTAACAGTAATGAGTATTTCATAGATATCCTTTATGTGACGACAGAAAATATAACAGAACAGAGTTTAGGACTTGCGCGATTATCGCTTATTTGCTCACTAAATAAGCGTTGCCAACGATTTTTAGTTCACAAAACGCGCTAATCGCAGTGCGTAAGTCCCAAGTTCAAGATTTATGCTAGCACAGTAAGCCAAAAAAAGAAGCTAATCTGTGCGTTGGCGTACATATATTGAAAGCAGTAGTAATACTTTTCGTTTTTGACGGTCGCTGAGCCTGACGAAACATTAAAACACTGCCATAAAACACGACGACAGCTGTGAGAACATTCGATCACTCACCCACCTAAACCGTCTTTTTTACACTAAAAAAGATGGCATACATGGCAGGTAAGCTTAACAACGTCAACGCAGTAGCCACAATCAAACCACCCATAATAGCCACCGCCATTGGCCCCCAAAATGGGCTACCCATTAACGGAATCATCGCTAATACCGCCGCCGCCGCCGTTAAAATAATCGGACGGAAACGACGTACTGCCGACTCAACAACGGCTGTCCAGCGTTCGACACCATTGGCAATGTCTTGTTCAATCTGGTCAATCAAAATCACTGAGTTACGAATAATCATGCCGTTTAGCGCAATAATACCGAGCATGGCGACAAAGCCCATCGGTTTGCCTACCGCCATCATCATCAAGGCTGCGCCAATAATGCCGAAGGGACCCGTTAAAAAGACTAACAAGGCACGCGGAAAACTACGCAATTGCAACATCAACAAGGTGAAAATAATAAACAGCATTAACGGCACATTGGCAGAAATAGACGACGTGCCTTTTTGCGACTCGGCAACCGTTCCTGCAATTTCAATACGATAACCTGTATCCAGTTTGGCGCGTAAAGGCTCTAATTTGTCATTGATGCGTAGGGCAACCGTTGCGGGTTGAATGCCATCGGCAACATCACCTTGAACGGTAATGGCAAATTTACGATTTTGCCGCCAGACTACGCCATGCTCCCACTGCAATGTCGTGCGTGCCACTTGCGACAAAGGAATCGCTTGACCATTGGTGGTGGGTAAATAGGTATTGGTGAGTGCGGTAATGGTGTCGCGCTCGTCTTTAGGCTGGCGCAGCATAATAGGGATTTGTTCGTTATCTTCACGATATTGTCCAATCGGCAAACCTGACAAAATCGTTTGGCTGGCGGTGGCCATCGCTTCGGTAGTGACACCTAAAGCGCGGGCGCGGTCTTGGTCAACATCCAAATGTAAAGACTTCACGTCTTCCGACCAATTATCGTT
>JBKJUH010000158.1:0-2546 GCA_046590075.1 Agitococcus sp. | reverse complement strand
GTTTTGACTAAGCGTTTAAAAAACTAAAGTCTTCTTCAGGTCGCGCAGTGAGCACTTCAACACCAGTTGGTGTGACTAAAATAGTATGTTCCCACTGTGCCGAGAGCTTGTGGTCTTTTGTGACGGCAGTCCATTTGTCGGGCAACATTTTAGTGTGATAAGTACCTGCGTTAATCATTGGTTCGATGGTAAACGTCATGCCTGCTTGTAAGACCATACCTTCGCCTACTTTACCATAATGCACCACTTGTGGTTCTTCATGAAATACCAAACCAATGCCATGACCGCAATAATCACGCACCACCGAAAAGCGATTCGCTTCGGCGTGTTTTTGAATGGCCGCGCCTAAATCCCCCAATCGCGCACCAGGCTTCACCAATGCTAACGATTTATACAAACACTCCTGCGTCACCCGTACTAACCGTTCGGCTAAGATAGAACCTTCACCGACAATGAACATTTTGGAGGTGTCACCATGATAGCCATCTTTGATGACGGTGACATCAATATTGATAATGTCGCCATTTTTGAGAATTTTTTTGTCCGAGGGAATGCCATGACACACTACATGATTCACCGACGTACAAATACTTTTTGGAAAGCCCCGATAATTTAACGGCGCAGGAATCGCTTGTTGAACATTAACAATAAAGTCGTGACAGCGTTTATCTAGCTCCTCGGTAGTCACTCCTGCTTTGACAAAATCACCAATCATCATCAAAACATCGGCGGCTAACTTGCCAGCGATGCGCATTTTGGCAATTTCTTCATCAGTTTTTAAAGATACGCTCATAAATTTCCAAGTCACGATTGAGGCTAAGGGTGCAATATGGTATAAAGCCGCGCTCGATTCGGCAAATGCCAAACGAGTTTTTTTACAGGATTTACCGAAAACGCTATTTTACGGGATTTTTGCCAACAAAAAACTGTGCAAAACAGTGGATGGTCAACAAAAATAACGTCAGCGGGTAAATTCATTTTTATAAATCGCACATATATCGACACAGCTATTGGGTGCTTTTTTCGTTGTTTACTTAACCGTAGCGCGCTAAAAGTCGGTAGTTGGGGTATATGGAGGCTTAACCCTAACTGGAGTTATCATGGCACATGTTTCTATGCGCGACCTGCTCACCGCTGGCGCTCACTTCGGTCACCAAACCCGTTTTTGGAATCCAAAAATGGGCAAGTATATTTTTGGTGCACGCAATAAAATTCATATTATTAACCTTGAGCATACGGCTCCTGCGTTAAACGAAGCCTTAACTTACGTTAACGGTTTGGCATCGAAAAAGAACAAAGTATTGTTCGTCGGTACTAAACGTGCTGCTGCGGGCATTATCCGTGCTGAAGCACAACGTTGTGGTATGCCTTATGTTGATCACCGTTGGTTAGGTGGTATGTTGACGAACTGGAAAACCATTCGCCAATCCATCAAACGCTTCAAAGAATTAGAGATTCAAGCCCAAGACGGCACTTTTGCTAAATTGACGAAACGTGAAGCCTTAGAGCGTACCCGTGAAATGGCAAAACTCGAAAAAAGCTTTGGCGGTATTAAAGATATGGGTGGTTTACCCGATGCTTTGTTCGTGATTGACGTTGATCACGAAGCCATTGCTATTTTAGAAGCCAAAAAGCTAGGTATTCGTGTCATTGGTATTGTTGATACTAACTCCAATCCTGATGGTGTGGACTTGGTTATTCCCGGTAACGACGATGCGATTCGTGCGATTCAATTGTATGCTGGCTCAATGGCCGATGCGATTCTTGAAGGCAAAGAGTACGCAGCATTGCAAGGTAGCAATCGTGGCGCAGAGCCAGAAGCTGCTGAAGCCGCACCTGAAACAACAGCGTAATTTAATCTTATTACGCTAAGGGAAGGGAGCATAGCCTCCCTTTCTTTTATTTATTTGTCCTAAGAACAGAGGAACTCCACATGGCAGCTATTACTGCGGCTCTCGTTAAAGAACTTCGTGATCGTACTGGTTTAGGTATGATGGAATGCAAAAAAGCATTAACAGAAACCGAAGGCGACATCGAAGTAGCCATTGATAACTTGCGTAAATCGGGCGCAACCAAAGCCGCTAAAAAATCAGCCAACATTGCTGCTGAAGGTGCCGTTCATTTTGCTATCGCTCCTGATAACAAAACGGCATTAATTTTAGAAGTCAACAGCCAAACTGACTTTGTCGCTCGTGATGCAAACTTTACTGCCTTTGCTAAACAAGTGGCAGAAGTCGCTTTAGCGGCTGCGGTAACCGACGTTGTTGCCATTGCTGGCTTGGCGTATGGCAATGGTCAAACCATTGAAGAAGCACGTATTGATTTAGTACAAAAAATCGGTGAAAACATCCAAGTTCGTCGTGCTGTGTTAGTACAAGGCGATGTTGTGGGTACGTACATTCACGGTTTGAAAATTGGTGTTGTTGTTGCCTTAACAGGTGGCGATATTGACTTGGGTCGTGATGTTGCTATGCACATTGCTGCTTCTAATCCCATGGTTATTAATCCAGCCGATGTCGATGCTGATGTATTAGCACGTGAAAAAG
>JBKJUH010000421.1:0-8908 GCA_046590075.1 Agitococcus sp. | reverse complement strand
CTGGCGTTGTTGTAGTTGGTTTTCAGATGGATTTAGTCAAAACACATATTGGATGACTCTTGGCTTTGGGGGGTCAGTAGTGGACAAATTTGCTTCGCTAACTTATAGACCCCCACCAAACTTAACGCAAAAACACGTTCTTTTTCATTGAGTTGTTCGTTTAATTGCCACGTTAACGAGCGTTCAATGGCGCTGGCGACGGTCAGACGTGTGTCGTGGTCAAGTTTTGGCCACAAAAATAATCCTAGTTCAAGAGTGATATGCAATACACCAACTTCACGTGCACCTAAACGATTAGCCGTTTGCAGGGCGTGCTGCATTTCGGCATCTATTTGATTGAAACGGGCTTTAGCGACGGCAAAGTTGGCATAGGTATAAGCCCATGTCGGTCGTTGTTTCAGGGCGGTGCGATAGTAGGTCAAAATCTCATGTTGTAGTGCCAGTTTTTCTTTTACAGATAATTGGCGATTAGTGAGTAAATGCCACATTTGAATATCTGCTGCTGATGTCAGGTAGTCGCCATTATAAGGGGTGAGTTCGATGGCGCGTTTACTGGCATACAGAGCGGTTTGATAATCATCATCGGTAGCTTGATAGGTATTGTTTTTAGCAATTTGCTGATTCCATAACGCCAAGTAACTATTGGCTTGGAAATTATAAAGCCCCGCAATACCCGTCATTGCTGCCCATGTTGCAAACGCTAAACATGAGGCGATAAGTGCTAAACGAACGCTAAGATGACGCAAAGACAGTGTAAGCATGGGATTTATACGCTAAAAATTCGAATATGTTGGGTATATACCACAAGTTTACCGCTTTTGTTAGCAGGTGTCTTTTATCTGCGCATAAATTCCCGTACAATGCTCGCCCTTTGAAGGCTATTGGCCTTAACCTAGTTTTTCTGGAATAAACATTATGGTCGTTATTCGTTTAGCTCGTGGCGGTGCCAAAAAGCGTCCTTTTTACCAAGTTGTTATTGCTGACAGCCGCAATGCCCGTGACGGTCGTTTTATTGAACGTATTGGCTTTTTTAACCCAGTAGCCAAAGGCGCAGCAGAACCTGTGCGTATTGATGCCGACCGTTACGCTTACTGGATTAGCCAAGGCGCGCAACCATCTGAGCGTGTGGCTCAAATTGTTAAAGTCAAAACTGCCTAATCCGCATTTTCGAGCGTATTAGTATGGCGAGTATCCCTACGTCTGATCAATTATTGTCGATTGGACGGGTACAAACAGCGTATGGCATTAAAGGTTGGGTTTGGGTGTTTTCTAACACCGCACCCACCACCAATATCTTTGCGTATACCCCATGGTATTTGCAGGTCGGTAACGAATGGCGTGAAGTCAAAGTGGCCGAATGGCGTGAGCAAGGTAAAGGTTTAGTGTTGCGTTTTCCCGAGTGTATTGACCGTAATGCTGCGGAAGCATTGCATGGCGCAGTCATTTGGACAGCAAAAGCAAATTTACCCGATTTGTCTGAAGGTGATTATTACTGGTCTGACCTGCTCGATATGGTGGTATGGACAGTCGATGGTCAACTATTAGGACGAGTCGATAGCATGATGGAAACAGGCGCAAATGATGTGTTGGTGGTGAAACCTATTGCAGGTAGCATTGATAACACTGAGCGTTTGATTCCGTGGTTACCTGAGCAAGTCGTTACCGTCGTTGATATTGCCAATAAGCGTTTAACTGTTGATTGGGACATTGATTTTTAATGGTGACGTGCGCCTTTCGCCGAATGGTTACTGAGCTTTATAGAGAGTAGCCATGTGGTTTGGTGTGATTACCTTATTTCCTGATATGTTTGCCGCGATTCGCGATGTCGGCATGACAGGGCGAGCCGTCACTCAGGGCTTGATACAGCTAGATACATGGAATCCTCGCGATTTCACCACCGACAATTATCGCCGTGTTGATGAGCGGCCTTATGGTGGTGGGCCGGGCATGGTGATGTCGATTGAGCCATTGGCAAAAGCCATTGCTGCCGCCAAAGCGCGTGCTGCAAGCTTAGGGATAAATGCACCTGTGGTGTATTTGTCACCGCAAGGCCGACGTTTTGATGAGGCGGCAACCACACAATTCGCCGAGCAACAAGGCTTGATTTTATTGTGTGGTCGTTATGAAGGCATTGATGAACGTCTGATTCAGCGTTTAGTAGATGCTGAGTGGTCGATTGGTGATTATGTGTTGTCAGGCGGTGAACTGCCTGCCATGGTGATGATTGATGCCATTAGTCGGCGTATTGACGGTGTTTTAGGACATCATCAATCAGCAGAGCAAGATTCTTTTGTGACGGGTTTGTTGGATTGTCCGCATTATACCCGCCCCGAAGTGTACGATGGCGAGTCAGTGCCTGCGGTGTTGTTATCGGGTCATCATGCCGATATTGAACGCTGGCGTTGGCAAGAAAGTGTCAAACGGACGTTGTTACGTCGTCCCGATTTATTAGACTCTGCGCCATTAAATGCAGAGCAACGCCGTTGGTTGGCTCAACTGAAAATAGAGCAAGCCAATGGTGATTTAGGTCAGCCTAATTCTTAGGCTGTGACTATCACGGTTATATGCGCCGAGCCCTGCTCATAGCCTCTGTAGCTATAGAATTGCCGTTTATTAACCGACGACAATTCGCATTTTAGGAGACCTACCATGAGTGGTAAGCATCCCCTCGTTCAAAGTATTGAACAGGCACAATTGAAACAAAATGTTCCTTCTTTTGCACCAGGTGACACGGTTGTTGTGCAAGTAAAAGTGAAAGAAGGCGAGCGTGAGCGTTTACAGGCTTACGAAGGCGTTGTGATTGCCAAGAAAAATCGTGGTTTGAACTCGGCGTTTACGGTGCGTAAAATTTCTAACGGCGTTGGCGTTGAGCGTGTTTTTCAAACACATTCACCCGTTGTTGCTGGTATTGAAGTTAAACGTCGTGGTGCGGTACGTCGTGCTAAACTGTACTATCTTCGTGACCGTACAGGCAAATCAGCGCGTATTAAAGAAAAACTTGTGGCTCGCAATCGTTAATTGCTGGTTATTGAATCTGGACTTATGCATCGCACCGCGATTAGCGCGTTTTGTGAACATTAAGGCCGCCTAAGGCGGTTGTAATGTGAACAAATAAGCGATAACCGCGTAAGTCCTAAGAGTGAAAAAGGCGACCATTGTGTCGCCTTTTTTTATGGGCAAAATAATTATCCTCTTCAGTTATTCAGTAATCTTATGGCGAATCCTACCGAATTAAACCCCAAAAAAACAGCTTCGCGGCCGCGTCGTCAACACACGCGTACCCTAGCCGCTATTCCTTTACCTGATGATCAGAGTGGGGCAGAGTTGTTGTGGTTGCAGAATCGTTTGATTTCTCAGGCATTGAGTCAGCATAGTGTCAATGCCTATATCAGCGACTTAAAACAATTAGTGCTATGGGCAAACAAGCCGTTATCTCAATGTGATAAGAGTGATTTTGATGGTTACTTAGTATTGCTGGCGGAACAAGAAAAAAGCCCGCGTTCGGTGGCGCGTTGTTTGTCGGCGGCTAGGCACTTTTATCGCTTACAGATTGCCGATAAGCAGTTAACCAGTGACCCTACCTTAGATTTGGCAAGCCCGCGTTTGGGGCGACCTTTACCCAAAGATATTTCTGAGCTGGATGTAGAGTCTTTGTTAGCCGCGCCCGATATTGCAACGGCCATTGGTTTGCGCGACCGTGCAATGTTGGAGCTATTGTATGCCTGTGGTTTGCGCGTATCAGAGCTGATTGGCTTGGCGATTGATGGTTTAGATTTAGCGAGAGGTTGTGTGCGTGTGCGTGGTAAAGGCAGCAAAGAGCGTATTGTGCCTGTGGGTGAAGTGGCGTGCGATTGGCTGGTGCGTTATTTACAAGAAGCACGGCCTATCTTAGTCGTGGGACGAGCCAATGACGCGATGTTTCCGAGTCGTGTGGGTGGTTTTATGAGCCGTCAGAATTTTTGGTACATCATTAAAGCGTATGCTCAACAAGCGGGCATTGAGCGCGAATTATCGCCGCATACCCTTCGTCATGCGTTTGCCACCCATTTGTTGAATCATGGGGCAGATTTGCGTGTGGTACAAATGTTATTAGGCCATAGCGATTTATCCACTACCCAAATTTATACCCATGTCGCACGGGCGCGTTTGCAGGTATTGCATCAACAGCATCATCCGCGTGGCTAATCATTACGGGTGAGTATGGTTAAGAAAAGACACAATTTTTGTTGAGTTTTTGCGTTAAGCTACGTCAAATTTAGGAGTGTTTCTGATGATATTTCCCCGTTTATTATTACCGACTGCATTATTGATGATGAGTGCTTGTTCGCAAGCAGAGCCGCCTGCAAGTGGCGCAAAGGCCGCTACCAGTGCGGCTGTTTCGCAAAAAGAGCAAGACATTATTCGCGCTAGCTTAAAAAGGGCGATTCCTGATGCCGTCATTACTGCTATTAAAGAATCACCCTATAAAGGCCTGTATGAAATTAAAGCTAAAGGTTATGGCACCGCCTATGTCAGTGCCGATGGCCGTTTTATGTTGCAAGGCGAGTTGATTGAAATTAACGGTGACAAAATATCGAATGTCACCGAACAAGGTATGGCCGCAGAGCGCAAAGCGGCATTGTCTGCCGTGCCGATGAAAGACATGATTGTGTTTCCTGCCATGGGTAAAACCAAAGGTGTGGCTTATGTCTTTACCGATACTGATTGTGGTTATTGCCGAAAAATTCATGAGGAAGTGCCTGCAATGAACAAAATGGGCATAGAAATTCGTTATTTGGCTTTTCCGCGCGCAGGTTATCCCTCACCAACATCCAAAGGCATGGATGCGATCTGGTGTAATGCCGACCGTAATGATGCGCTAACCAAAGTAAAAATGGGTTTGCCTATTCCTCCTGCAAGTTGCCCTACGCCCATTAAAGCGCAGTATGAGTTAGGCCAAGAATTGGGTGTGCGTGGTACACCCGCCGTGTTTTTAGATAGCGGTACACAAGTAGGTGGATATTTATCGCCTAAAGATTTGGCCGCTGCATTCGGTATTAAATAAAGAGATTTGTGTCTTTAGCGGCGGGCTTTTACACCCGCCTTTTCTTTTAGGACTTACGCGGTTATCGCTTATTTGTTCACATTTCAGCCGATTTAGGCATCTTTATGTTCACAAAACGCGCTAATCGCGGTGCCATGCGTAAGTCCTGTCTTTTTAAGCAGCTACCGCTTTCTTTTTTGTTTTGCGTTGCTGCGGTTCTGGGCTAGGTGTTGCACCATAACTCAAGTCGTAGTCTTGCAGGTTGAGCTTGCTTAGGCGTTGCTTGAGTGTTTTTAACGACCAAGGCCATGCTGCAAAGTTTCGGCCATTGGCATCTAAGTAATAACTCTTGCAACCGCCGCTATTAAAAACAGTGGTCTGTAAACTCTTTTGCACATTGTCATTATGTTCGCGTAGCACTGTTGGTTTAATTGTCAATTTGCTAATGCCTTGGTCTTTTATTTGCAACAAACCATCAACAATATAATCAAGCTGCGCTTCGGCCAAACCAATAAATGAGTCATAGACCAACACATTGGGGCCCAGTATCAAAAAGGCATTGGGCACATCGGCCATGTTAGTCCCCAAATACGCTTCTGGTGAGGTGTTTTTCCATAAATCAGACAAACGCTCACCCTTTACATTGCTGATTTTTTTGCCAATCGGTGGGTGTGAGACTTCAAAACCCGTACCCCAAATAATGACATCAACCTCATGACGCTCACCATTGGCAGCAATGACGGTATTGCCTTCAACTTTGACCAAGCCATGTGCAATCAAGTGCATATTTGCCGCTTGCAGGGCAGGGTAATAGTTGTTGGCAAACAAAATGCGCTTACAACCAATGGTAAAAGCGGGTGTGACAGCTTTACGCAACACGGGGTCTTTGATTTGCAGTTTCAATAGTTGCTTACCAATGACGTTGAGTGGTTTTAAGACAACAGGATTACGCAAGCCAAAGTTAATGGCATTTAACGACATGGCCACAGTGTTGCGCCAGCTTTGCTGAATCGTAGGATACTTGGCGATGATGGACTTGCCCCAGTCATTAAGAGTGAAGTCAGGCTTGGGCAAAACCCATGGCGCAGTACGTTGAAATACATACAGTTCTTTGGCCAACGGTTGAATCTGTGGCACAAACTGAATTGCTGATGCGCCTGTACCGATAACAGCAATACGCTTACCTGTTAAATCGTAGTTGTGATTCCACTTGGCGGAATGGAACATCTCGCCTGTAAACGTTTCTAGTCCCTCAAGAAGCGGTGTTTGTGGCTCGGTAATTGGCCCTGTCGCACAAATCAGGGTTTTCGACAGATATTGGCCATTATTGGTATCCAACACCCATAGATGACGGCTGTCATCCCAACGCGCATTATCCAGTGACGTATTGAATTCAATTAACGGTTTGATGTTGAAGTTTTCACTCACTTCTTCCAAATAACTCAAAATTTCAGGCTGTTTGGCAAACAGGTGACTCCATTTGGCACTCGGGGCAAAGGAGTAAGAGTAAAGGGCAGAAGGCACATCACAACCGCAACCCGGATAAGTATTTTCGCGCCATGTGCCACCGACACGACTGGCTTTTTCGATGATTTTGAAATTGTTGTAGCCGACTTTTTGCAGACGAATTGCCGCAGCAATGCCCGAAATCCCCGCGCCAACAATAAATGAGTCATAAATATGAGGGTGTTGAGTCATGGCTTTATTCCTGAAAAGGTCTTGATATATAGGGCGTTTATTTGATGAAAGAATAAGATAAACCAAGAAACTTGGCGTAGAGGCTTGGCGATAGACGCTTCATCAGCCAAAACAATTTGGCATCCAGTTGCGGAATGGTGTACAGCTTGCCTTTATCTAAACGATTGAGGGTTAATTGCGCGACTGAGTCACTGGTAGTCAGGGCAAAATTCATCAGCGCATGGTCGGCCAGTCCAGAATAGCGACTAGGGATACGACCATTTTTAATGATGTTGGTGGGTACTAGAGTCGGACAAAGTACGGTAACTGTGATGTTGGCTTTTTTTAGTTCTGCCGATAGCGTTTCCGATAAAGCTAACACGCCTGATTTGGTGACATTGTAGGCAGTCATTTCAGGGGCGGCGGTGTAACCAGCAGCCGAGGCGACATTGATAATTGCGCCATAACCCAGTTTTTTGAAACGTGGTACAAAATAATGACAGCCATAAATCACGCCCCATAGATTGATATTGGTTACCCATTGCCAATCTTCCAGCGATAACTCATCAAACTTACCACCCAAGCCGACACCCGCATTATTAATCACCAGTGTCGTCGGATGCTGCATCAGTTGTTCGGCTTGTTCAGCCAGTTGCGCGACTTGTTGAGCATCAGCAACATCACAAGCGACAGCAAAAGCGGTTGCGCCTTGTTCGGCTAACAAGCTCACGGTTTCTTCGGCAGCCGCCAAATTGATGTCCGCGCACACTACCGTGCTACCACGTTTAGCTAATTCCAGTGCAAAACTGCGACCAATACCACTGCCTGCCCCCGTAACGACGGCGTAGGCTTGCTGGCTGGGTTTGATGGTTTTTTTAAATAAGCCCATAGTTTAATCCAAATATAAAAAGTTGGCTGGTAACGGCATTTAGGCTGCACGAATGGGTGGCGTGAATTCTTTGACAAAGAACGGTGTCAACACCCCAGTTTTTGGATGCAGCAGCTTTGCTTTGTAGTAGGTCAAATATGCTGTGGTGTCATGGTCGTTAGGATGAAAGTCAGGACGGAAATAATCGAAGATATGTCCCGTTGTACTGCCAAACACGCCATTTTTAGAGCCAAATAGCAGGCTAGCACTGGATTGAGCTTCTTTCCAAAAGCTCAGGCTGACCACATTACTGGGTTTTTGCAGGAATGGCAGCAGGAGTGCGCCCAGTGATACGCCTCCCAAAATGGTGACAAAAGCAAGAGCAAACCCTGTAATCCGTAGCGCGTAATTGCCCGATAACACTTGATAGACATCATAGGCAACGTCTTTGTGCTCGGATTCTTCCAACATATGCCACATCCACAAAGCACGCGCTTTTTTATCGTTGGAGTAATAAAAATGGTCTTCGTGCTTCATCATGTATTCAGCTAGCACGGCAGTAAAATGTTCAATGCCAGCCATCATTGATAGTTTCAACGGTTGGGGAAATTTGAGCAGCGAATATTCAAAGACTTTTTCCGCCAGAAACCTATACAGCGTCACGGGATAGCCATGTGGCTTCATGATGTCATTGTATTCATTGTGCATTTTGGAATGCAGCGCTTCTTGGCCAATCAATGCTGAAACACGTTGTTTAAGGATGGGGTCTTTGATGAAGTCACGATGATAACGCGCTGTTTCAATGACTAATTCTTCACCATAAGTCAAAAAAATCGACAAGGCATAAAAATAGGCACTCGCCCATTCTTTTTGCAGATAAAATTTATTGTCGAATTCTTGAGCATCGAAATTAAAGTTGAAATGGCGAATCGGCATTGTACCCTTGCTGGCAAAGTCGGAGATTTTGATGTGCTGGCGGAGTTGCAGTTTTCCGAGAGTGGCCTTTTTTAATGTGGTCGCAATCATGATATTTACCTTGCAGCTAATGCTTAAAGTCGCTGAATAAACGGTGTCAGTATTTAATGTCGAGATTCAGATTAACATACCAAGCGTCCGATAACAGGTGAATAGGGGACAGAAATAGGGGAATAGGGGACAGATTGAGCTATATTGAGGCTATGTCGTCGTTAGCGGTAACAGCGTGTATTTTGTGCGCGATTAATTGCGGCTCGCAAGATAACCATCTGGGCGGTGGTTATGGCGATGCTACGCCGTAGTTATACTTTCCTTTGTGGTGCTACTGGGCGTTGCCGAAGTATCGAGTCAAGGGCATAAAGTAA
>JBKJUH010000217.1:0-4771 GCA_046590075.1 Agitococcus sp. | reverse complement strand
CATTGCCATAATCACGGTCATAAAAACTAAATACATTAAAATGGTTATAACCAAACAAGGGGTTTGATAATTGATGGCGTGCCGATAACGGAAAACACAAGAACAGCGCAGGATAGTTAAAGGCATTGGCAGCTTTACCTACGCGTTTGTGTGACACTGTGCCTTGATATAACCAATGTTTAGTCATAATGGTGTCCTTAATCCAATGCCACAGGCCAAGGAATAGTGGCGTTTAAGTAGTGAGCAACCCGCATACCTGCTTTTAAGCCGTCTTCATGAAAACCATAACCTGCCCATGCGCCACAAAAATAGGTGCGCTTTTTACCCTGTATCGACGCTAATTGCCGTTGAGCGTGATATGCCGCCGCATCTAATTGGGGATGGGCATAATCAAATTCTGCCAATACACATTCCGCATTGATGGCTTCGGGCGGATTGAGCGTGACAAATAACGGTGTTTTAAACGGTAGCGGCTGCAATTTATTCAGCCAATAGGTCACGGCAACAGGACGATGCGGGTCTGGAGTGGTGGCGGTGTAATAATTCCATGCTGCCCATGCTTTGGTGTTTTTCGGCATTAGGCTGGCGTCAGTGTGCAAATAGGCTTTATTCGGTGCGTATTTAAGCGCAGATAATACTTGCCGTTCGTTACTATCTGCATCGCTTAATAACGCCAAGCTTTGGTCGCTATGCGTGGCCATAACCACTGCATCGTATAGCTCGCAACCATTTTTATGCTGCACTAACACACCGTTTTCTTGGCGCGTCACTTTAATGACGGGAGTGTTGACTTGGACATCACCAATACCTGCACAAAGCCTTTTGACATATTCACGCGAACTGCCTTTAACGGTCATCCATTGCGGCCGTTTGTTAATTTGTAGCAAACCATGATTCAGACAAAACTGTAAAAACGACTCGGCAGGAAAGTCAGCCATGCCCGCAGGTGACATCGACCAAATGGCTGCACCCATTGGCATTAAATACCACTCTCTAAAGGCTTTTGAGTAATTACCTTGATGGAGTAATTGTGCCAATGTCAGTTTTTCGGTGCGTGCTTTAATAAGTAAAGACGGGGCTTCTTTATTAAATCGTAAAATATCCGCAATCATTTGCCAAAATTTTGGTCGAAAAATATTGCGTTTTTGTGCGAATAAACTCGCTAAGGTACTACCAGCCCATTCGATATTTTCAGCAGGTAAACGTACGCTAAAGCCCATATCGGTAGTGGCCGTTTCGACCTGCAATAAAGCAAATAATTTAATTAAGTTAGGGTAAGTTTTTTCATTAAACACTAAAAAACCTGTGTCAACAGGGTAGTTGATGCCATCTAAAAGGACATCAACAGCATTACTGTGACCACCTGCATAATCATTGGCCTCAAAGACGGTGACGTGATGGTTACGTGCCAACAACCACGCTGAACTGAGACCTGCTATGCCTGAACCAATAACGGCTATTTTCATGGTTTGTACTGCACAAAGATGGTCAATAAAATTATGTATAGTCTAATAATTGCGCTTCGCAACTATTTTGTACTATACAAACTAACTTAAGTAAATCATATTCGTCCTGTATAAGCAACAAACATTAGACAAGATGTTGTTTTGTCCAATACGTTTTTTGTGAAGAAAATTCGTTACTAGATGATGGCTATACGTAGTAACGGTGAGATTGGATGCAACATTATTGTAGTTGTTGTAGTTATTGTCTTAACTCGGCTAAGCTATCGTTGAAGCTCTTCCGTTGTTTAAATTTTTATGGTTTAGCGTTACCGATTGTAGAAACAAAGGTGTTGGTCGAACCGAGTTGTTTTGTGCAGGGTATGCGTCAGGTCGAGCCTTTCCGAACACCATTTAAGCGAGCAATACGCTAAGAGAACACTATGACCACAGCCTTAGTAATTCGTGATTTAACCAAAACCTATAACAATGGTTTTCAGGCATTAAAAGGAATCAATCTGACCGTACAACAAGGCGATTTTTACGCATTGTTAGGGCCAAACGGCGCAGGAAAATCGACCACCATCGGTATTATCAGTTCCTTAGTCAAAAAAACGACAGGTTCAGTACAGGTGTTTGACTATAACCTTGATACCCATTTGTCCGAAGCCAAACAGCAGTTAGGTGTAGTGCCACAAGAATTTAATTTTGGTATGTTCGAGAAAGTCTTTGATATTGTTGCCACCCAAGCAGGCTATTACGGCATTGATAAAATCACCGCCAAAGAACGTGCTGAAAAATACCTTAAAAAACTAGGAATTTGGGATAAAAAAGACCAACCCGCCCGTATGTTGTCAGGCGGTATGAAACGGCGTTTAATGATTGCTAGAGCCATGGTGCATGAACCGAAAATGCTTATTCTTGACGAACCGACCGCAGGTGTTGATATTGAGTTACGCCGCTCAATGTGGGAATTTTTAACAGAATTAAACCAGCAGGGTACGACCATTATTCTCACTACGCATTATTTAGAAGAAGCCGAAACCCTATGTCGTCATATTGCCATTATTGATAAAGGCCATATTGTTGAAGATACCGATATGAAGTCGTTATTGGCAACACTAGACGTTGAACATTTCTTACTCGATTTACGCAACCCTATTAGCGAAGTTCCCAAAATCGACAACATTAACGTCAAGTTATTGGATGAGCGCACGCTAGAAATAGCTGTCCCGAAAAGCCAAACCATCAATCAAGTGTTTATTGCCCTAAATGCTCAACACATTGAGGTGCTAAGTTTGCGTAATAAAACCAATCGCTTAGAAGAGTTATTTGTCACTATGGTTGAGAAAAATCTTAGCCAACCCGCACACGCTTAACGGAATTTTTTATGAATAGTCAGCAAACTTACATTGCTTTAGAAACGATTGTCACTAAAGAAATTCGTCGTTTTACCCGTATTTGGGTACAAACCTTATTACCGCCAGCAATTACTATGTGCTTATATTTTGTCATTTTTGGCAATATTGTCGGCAGTCGCGTCGGTAAAATGGGCGGTTTTGATTATATGCAATATATTGTACCGGGTTTAATTATGATGTCTGTTATTACAAACTCATATTCAAACGTGGTATCAAGTTTTTATAGTGCCAAGTTTCAGCGCAGTATCGAGGAATTAGTCGTTTCGCCTGTTCCACCGCATATTATATTAATTGGTTTTGTTATTGGTGGCATCGTGCGTGGCTTATTAGTTGGTATTATCGTTACGATATTATCGCTATTTTTTGCCCATCTTGAAATCAGCAATATCTTCGTGATTATTTACTCAGTATTAATGACCTCGGCATTGTTTTCGTTGGGAGGTTTTGTCAATGCCGTATTTGCAAAGTCGTTTGATGATATTTCAATAGTTCCTACTTTTATTCTAACGCCATTAACGTATTTAGGTGGCGTGTTTTATTCTATAGATAATCTGTCGCCATTTTTTCAATCAGTTTCTTATTTAAATCCTATTGTCTATATGGTGAATGCCTTTCGTTATGGCATTTTAGGCGTGAGTGATGTGCCTATTGTTTATGCACTGGCGATGATTACTATTGTCACAATCGGTTTATATTTTTATGCCCTTAATCTGCTTAAAAGTGGCAAAGGCATGAAGGAGTAGGTCGATGTCTTGGTACGAAAAAACAGCGTTAGGTAAAGAAACGGATTATCACAACGACTATAACCCAAACTTGCTCTGTCCTTTATTACGTGCCGAAGGGCGGCAGCAATTGGGTTTGGTCGATAGTTTGCCATTTCACGGTGTAGATATTTGGCATAATTACGAAGCCTCGTGGTTGAATGCCAAAGGCAAGCCGCAAGTAGCGATTGTGCAGATGATTTTTTCTGCCGAATCTGCGTATTTAATTGAATCTAAATCCTTAAAACTGTATTTCAATTCATTGAATTTTAAGCGATTTGATAGCAATGCAGAAGTGATTGATTTGTTGATAAAAGACTTGTCTAAAGCGTCAGCGTCCACCGTGAAAGTGGTTCTTATGCCCATCACTCAACAGAGTAAAATACAGTTATTGCATGGTGTTTGTTTAGATGATTTGAATATTGAGTTCAATGATTTTGTCTTAAATCCGCAAACATTAACCAATACGCCCAATACAGAAGTTATTAGCGAAACCCTGTATTCGCATTTATTACGCAGTAATTGCCCCGTCACCAATCAACCCGACTGGGGCAGTGTGAGTATTAACTACACGGGTAGAGCCATAGATTATGAGGGTGTACTGCGTTATTTAATTTCGTTTAGACAGCATAATGATTTCCATGAACAATGTGTCGAACGAATTTTTACCGATGTCATGCGCTACTGTCAGCCAGAAAAGTTGATGGTGCAGGCGTATTACACGCGGCGTGGCGGCTTAGATATCAATCCTTTTCGGTCGAATGTTGATATTGCCCCTGAATTTCAGCGTCTTGTTCGACAGTAACGCTTGCCAAGCTTTTCGACAATCGCCACAATCATCAAGTCTTTGACCTACAACCTACAAAAATGTATAGGGAGTTTTTATGACCGCTTATTTCGGTTTTGAGCCTAGCGAAGGCTTAAAAAATGATATTCAAACCTTATTGGCCAATTTAGCCAACAAAGCACCAGAACCACAACATCAATTGTCGAGTGCTATCTCCAAAGTATTTACTGACGAAGTGATTGACAGTTTGTTATTAAATCTCGTCGGTGTCATGCAGAATCATGGTGATGGTGAAGGCAGCGGCTTATTAAAATTCTTAGGAGATAGCACTCGACAATTGATGTTGCACAACATCAATTG
>JBKJUH010000012.1:0-3195 GCA_046590075.1 Agitococcus sp. | reverse complement strand
CCTACGCCTGCTTCAAACAAGACGTTATCGGGCAATACCACGGCGGCGCGGCCACCTGCTTTTAAGTTACGGTAAATATGCTGTAAAAAAGCTAATTGTTTATTGCTGGTTTTGTAGGTTAAGTCGTCACGGGTAATACTGGCTTCGCCGCCTTTGGCTGTTCCAAACGGCGGATTAGCTAAAATGACATCGGCTTTGGCCAAGCATGAACCCACTTGCCCCAAGGCATTGCCCAAATGCACTACGCCTTCGTCATCACCTTCCATGCCGTGTAACAAACAATTCATTAACGCTAAACGACGGGTGCTAGGTACAAGCTCGACACCGATAAACGCTTTGTTTTTTTGAAAGCTAGCTTGACTTTGGGGTAGGTCAATATAATCATCGGTCTGTGCTTTTAAGTAACTATCGGCAGCAATCAAAAAGCCTGCTGTGCCTGCGGCGGGGTCTTGAACTACTTCGCCAATTTGCGGTTTGATGCAACGCACCATGCTGTTAATTAAAGCGCGTGGCGTAAAGTATTGCCCTGCGCCTGATTTGGTTTCGTTGGCGTTTTTTTCCAGTAAGCCTTCGTATAAATCGCCTAAGCCGTCTTTTTGTACGCTAAACCAATCAATGCCATCTAAGGAGCGAATCAGTTGCTCTAAATGGCGCGGCTCGCGTAATCGGGTTTGCGCGTCGGCATAAATGGCACTGATTAAAGGGTCTTCATGGACGGCATTATTGTCGGCATCTTTACCTGTCGAAAGCGATAACAAGATGCGTTTGTAGGCGTTCATCAGGTTTAAGCCTGACTGACTGTTAATATCTGTCCAGCGACACCCTGTAGGCAAGGTATGTTTTTGCAGTGTGCCGTTTTCGGTGTTTTCATGCACCATTTTCATAAACAGCAATAGCACTAGCTCGGTGACATAGTCGCTGTAGTTAATGCCATCATCACGCAATACATCGCACAAGTTCCATAGTTTTTGAACAATATCATTCTGAGTCATGCAAGGGTTTCCTGTGCTTTTATAAGCGGATGTAAACCATGTCTATTTAGAAACGCTTAGTTTTTTTAGAGTGCCGTTCGCACTGAGCCTGTCGAAGTGCTTTGTGCAAGTGGTTCGACAGGCTCACCACGAACGGGAAGAAAACTACTGCTTTCAATGTGAATAGAGTTTAGTTAATTTTGAATATGTTATTTTAACTGGCAATTGGCCATAGCGTGTCAGTTAATTCGCCTAATACCGTATCTAGCTGATTATCTAGTATTTTATCCAGTTGTTTTGCGCCGCCTTGGTCACTAAACCGCTGATTGACGAACTCTCGGTCAATAATCATTTCGTGGCTCAGTTGTTTGGCCAAACGCTCTAGCCATTTACGTTGAGCAGGCAGCCACTTATGTTGGCTATAAATCGTTTGCATGGCGTTTTGTATGCGTTGCTCAAAGGGAATTAATGCTTCGCCTAAGGCCGCTTGACGAATATAACCAATAATACTGGCAGCTATATCTTGATTGGTTTGATTACGCCACGCGCTTTGTAATTTCACTTCGCTATAACCTGCACCATCCAACAATAAGCGAATCTCTTTCAGTTGCTCACGCGTTAAGTCACGCGGTTTATTGACGACAACGGCAATGGCAATCGACTGGTTTATTTGCTCATGGATAAACTGGTTAAAACTTTGCAGGTAATCTTCGGGTTTGCTGTATTGGCCATAGCTCTGTTCACGCACGAGCAATTCATCGGCATGGTCAGAAATCAAGGGATAATATTCACTGCCCAATAAGGCACTGACTTCGGCTAATTGATTTAATAAACCACTGTGTTGACGGATAAAAACGGCAGCTTGTTTTGCACCTAGCGTGTGTAAGTGTTGATGCAGTTTGGCAGGTTCAACGCCCCACAAGTCTTGTAGTTCATTAAGCTTCTGTTTTAGTTCGGGTTTGGTCTCGGCTTTTTTAGCGGCTTTACGCAACACGCGCATCAGCTTTTGACTTAATTGACTGAGGATGACATCGGCATGAGTTTCGCCAAGCTGTTCGCCTGCGGTATTTAAGGCCAGTTCTAATTGTGCGGGGTCGCTTAATTCATTGAGTAATTGTTCAAGGGTGATGTTGGGGTCTTTAACCAACGGTTTCATGGTGTTGACTTCTTGCAGGGCGGCGTAAATATCAACAGGGTCATAAATCCTAAATACCGTTTTACCAATGTCATCACAACGACGGGTGGCGCGGCCAATCATTTGCTCATACAAAATGCGTGATTTAATTCGACGCATAAACACTAAATTGCAAATCTTGGGTACATCAATGCCTGTGGTTAATAAATCGACGGTAATAGCAATATTGGGATAACGCTCATTTTTATATTGACGAATGAGCTGGCCGACTTTATCGCTTTGGCCTGTAATTTTTGCGACAGCCGCTTGATGGTACTTATCGTCATACAAGTCCTTAAATGCTTCGTCTAATAGACGTTTGACCATGTCGGCATGTAAGTCAGTCGCGCAGAAGATTAGCGTTTTCTCGTCACTAAACGGGTCTATTTCTTTGGCTAATTGTTCACAAATCACTTGATTAAAGCTTTCGTTTATCACACGACGGTTGAAGGCTTCTACTTCAAAGTTGAGTTCATCGTCTAATTCAGCGGCTTCTATTGCGCCAGTTTGCGTATTGACCACGCTCACTTGCTCGCCTTTTTCAAACTGTATGCCTTTTTGCGTTAATAAGGTTTCGTAGCGAATCGGTGGCTCGTGGTCTATCAACCAATCATCGGCGACTGCTTCACGGTAAGAATAGGTGTAAACAGGCTTACCAAAAATCTCGCTGGTATGTTTGGCAGGTGTGGCAGTTAATCCAACTTTTACCGCGTCAAAATAGTCTAATACCCGTCTATAGCTGGATAAATACTGACTGGCATCACGGGTGGCTAATTCGCCTTCGGTCATTTCTTGGTCTAGGGTATAACCGCGATGCGCTTCATCAACAATAATGCAGTCGAATTGGTCAATGGGTGGCGGGTTATCGGACATAAAAATCCGTTTTACCATCGCTTGTACGGTCGCCACTTGCACACGGATTTCGGCTTCTGCGGCCATATCACCCAACTCAGCAACATTATAGATTTTAGACAGCGTTTGATTTTGCTCTAGTGGTGCTTCGTTAAAGGCATCTATCGCTTGTTGGCCGAGTGCGGTTCTATCGACTAA
>JBKJUH010000295.1:0-3232 GCA_046590075.1 Agitococcus sp. | reverse complement strand
CATTAAAAAATAAAATAATAACGGTATCTGCGCGCTATGATTTGGTGAGAAAAGACTATCAGAGTATCGCCAATGACATGGTGAAATATGCTTTTATAGAGGGGCAGCTAAAGGGGTTGGCTGAAATGCAGGCATCTTTAGAGGTTTTGGAGGAGGTTAGTAGACAAATAAATGTAAATGCATTGTCTAATGAGATTTATGCTAAAAATAGTAATCAAGCTATTTCGATGGCTACTGTAAATGGTATTTTACAATACTATTATTTGCTATCTTTAAAAAATAAACTAGAAGATAAACTTTATCACGCTAAGTTGTCGCAGGATTGGAAGTTGAATCGTATTACAGGTGAATTTAAAGCTAGGGCGATTCATAAGCCTATAATAGCAGTAGTAATAATTACTTATATATTGTCGTTATTGGTGGTGGCTTTTTCTAAGGCGGCTCTGGTTGTAGTCTCTAATAAAAATAATAATCAAGTCTAATGATTTATTATCTTCTTTTTTTGTCGATATTTTGGATAAGTGCATTGCTTGAGTATTTTGGCTCTAAGTATGCGTGGATAATATCAATATCTTTTTTTGTATGTATTGCTGGGTTTCGCCTAGAGACAGGCTGGGATTGGATGACGTATGAGTTATATTTTTATCAGCTTGATGGTTTCTTAAACAAGGAGGGCTCCCCTCTAATTATGGAGCAAGGCTTCAATTTTTTAATTTATTACGTAAAAGCTTTAGGGTTCGGTTTTCAGCATTTTTTGTTTTTTATTGCATTGCTGACAGGGTTGTTTACAGCTGGGTTTTTTCTAAAAACAACATCAAGAGTGGCTTTTTGTCTAGCGGTAATGTACTCCTTTTTGTATTTGACGTTAAATATGACGATGATGAGGCAGGCATTATCATGTGCTATCGAGTTGGCGTCTGTGCTGTTTTTAATGCAGCATAAGTACTTCCAGTCTTTTGTGTTTTGGGTTGTGGCTTGTTTGGTTCATACGTCTTCATTGATTTTTGGAGGTGTATTTATTTTTGTGGTGATGAATGTGAGCTTGAGTTGGGGCTTGCTCTATTATGGGTTGTGTCTAATCTTTGGCGTTATTTCTTATTTTTTTCAGTTTAATTTCTTTAGAGCATTAGTTGAATTATTGGTTGTTCTTGACTTGGGTTTTGTTGGTAATAAATTGCGATTTTATATAACGCAGAATTTATCGTTTTCTCCATCATTAGGTGGGCTTTTTTATTTTTTTTTGAATATTTCTTTTTCTGTTTTTCATCAGTTAAAATGTTTCTCTAATGATATGGTTTTTAAGGTTGAGAGTTTTTTTCTCATGCTAATCTGTGGTTGTATGGGTTTTTTTTAGACTTTCCTATTTTGTGGACAAGAGTACAATATCTGTCCATAGCAATTATCATGGTGATTCTAGTAAGACTAATGCATCAAAACACAGAGGCGTTACTCAAGGCAAAAGTGTTGTTTACGGTGATGTTGCTATCAGTCATTGTGCATATTTATCAATTAGGAAGACCTAATATGGATGTGTTTTTTCCATATAATTCGGTCATTCACGAAGTTTTTGGTGTCGAGGTTGCAGATGGTAGATTACGCTATCTCAATCTAGTACCGAATTAGCTAACCCTGACTTTTAAAAGGAAAAATGTAATGTTTAGCTCGGTTTTTGCGAATAAGTGTTTATTAATTACGGGTGGTACAGGCTCGTTTGGCAATGCGGTTCTGCGCCGTTTTTTACAAACAGATATTCGTGAAATCCGTATTTTTAGCCGTGATGAAAAAAAACAAGAAGATTTACGCAATAAATATCAATCGAATAAAATTAAATGTTATCTGGGTGATGTTCGCGATAGACAGAGCCTACAGGATGCGATGTCGGGTGTTGATTATGTTTACCATGCCGCTGCGCTGAAGCAAGAGCCTTCCTGCGAGTTTCACCCGATGGAAGCGGTAAAAACGAATGTTTTGGGTACGGAAAATGTTCTACAAGTCGCCTCTGATTGTGGTGTTGCCCGAGTTGTTTGTTTAAGTACCGATAAAGCAGTTTATCCGATTAATGCGATGGGTATATCTAAAGCGATGATGGAAAAAGTCATGGTCGCCAAATCTCGCAATGTAAATGAGGCGCGTACGGTTATTTGTGGTACTCGTTACGGGAATGTGATGGCTTCGAGAGGGTCGGTTATTCCTCGGTTTGTTGAGCAAGTACAGGCAGGTTTGCCGATAACGATTACTGACCCACAGATGACACGGTTTATGATGACCTTGGATGATGCGGTTGATTTAGTGTTGTATGCCTTTGAGCATGGCAAAGGTGGCGATATTTTCGTGCAAAAGGCACCAGCAGCGACTATTGAGACCTTGGCGCGTGCTTTATTAGAGCTATTGGGTAAACCAGAGCATCCCATTGTCATTATTGGTACACGACACGGCGAGAAACGTTACGAAACCTTGTTAAGTCGCGAAGAAATGCTCTGTGCTTTTGATCAAGGTGATTATTATCGTGTGCCGCCCGATTTAAGAGACCTAAATTACGATAAATACATCAATCAGGGTGAGTCAGGATTATCGCGATTAGAGGATTATAACTCCGATAATACGATAGTTTTAGATGTCGAAGGTATGAAGAATCTATTATTAAAGCTGCCGTTTGTTTGCGCATTAATCAATAATCAACCAGCAATATTGGATGACTGATTATGCGAGTACTGGTAACAGGAGCAAATGGTTTTATTGGTCGTAACCTCTGCGTGCATTTGGCTGAACATAATATTGATGTGGTGTCTTGGAATAGAGACACCGCTGTTGCCAGTATTGTAGAGAGTTTACCGACTATTGATTGGGTCGTACATTTAGCGGCGGCCAATCGTCCTACCACAGAAGATGGTTTTGTTATAGATAACGCTGAATTTACGCAAACGGTGGTGGACGTGGTTAATAGTGCCAATCGCGCTATTCCGATTATTTTTTCCTCGTCTAGCCAAGTGGCGTTAGAAAATAGTTACGGTAAAACGAAGCTAATGGCCGAAGAAATAGTATTGGCTTATGGACAAAGTCATGCTGTGCCCGTGAGTATTTATCGTTTACCTGGAGTTTTTGGAAAATGGTGTAAGCCCAATTACAACTCCGTAGTCGCGACTTTTTGCCATAACATCGCCCATGGTTTGGCCGTGACAATTTCTGACGCTACAAAAGAGCTTGTTTTAGTGTATGTGGATGATGTTGTTAG
>JBKJUH010000292.1:0-2916 GCA_046590075.1 Agitococcus sp. | reverse complement strand
TACAGGATTGATGAACTGATGTCAGAAAAAATTAACGTGTTATTTGTCTGTTTGGGCAATATTTGCCGTTCTCCCACCGCTGAAGGCGTGTTTAGGACAATGGTAGAAAAGTCGGGTTGGACGGATATGTTTAAGATTGACTCCGCAGGCACAGCCGCGTATTACGTCGGCGAACCACCTGACCGTCGCGCACAAAAACAAGCCAAAGCGCGGGGTTATGATTTGTCAAAATTACGTGCGCGTTTTATTTCTCCTCAAGACTTCAAGAAGTTCGATTATGTGTTGGTGATGGATAAACATAATTTGGGTGAAATGGAAAAAGTGCAAAAATACTGCAAAGATGCTACCGCCAAACTGCAATTATTTTTAGATTATCACCCTGATAAACAAGGCCAAGAAGTGCCAGACCCTTATAGCGGCGGTGAAAATGATTTTGAAACGGTATTAGATTTAGTCGAAGTCACCGCAGCTAATTTACTCAAAACATTATTAGCCGAAAAAGGCTTAACCAACTGTGGATGTTAAGCGGTGATATTTCTCGAGCATGCACCGTTACAAGCACGTAATACGTTTGCCATTGCTGCCCATAGTCAGTTTTTGGTTGAAGTTGAAAGTGAAGCCGAATTAAAGGAGGTGTTGGCAACGGTGACAGCGCGCAATTTGCCTGTTTTAGTATTGGGTGGCGGTAGCAATATTGTCTTGAGCCAAGACTTTCAAGGTTTAGTCATTTGCCCGAAACTCAAAGGTATACGTTGCCTCAATGAACAACCCAATTCCGTGATTGTAGAAGCCGCCGCAGGCGAAAATTGGCATGATTTTGTACAATATTGTCTTGCTCAAGGTTGGTATGGTTTAGAAAATTTATCCCTGATTCCCGGTACTGTTGGCGCATCGCCTATCCAAAATATTGGGGCTTATGGTGTCGAAATTAAAGATTGTTTTGATGGTTTAACGGCCATTGAGCGACAAACAGGGCAGGTACGTGAGTTTTCCTTAGCTGATTGTCAATTTGCTTATCGTGATAGTGTTTTTAAGCAAGACTTAAAAGACGCCTATATTATTACCAGCGTGCGTTTTCGGTTATCGAAATTAGCGCAGGTGAAATTACAATATGGTGATATTGCGGCTGACTTAGCACAACAACACATTGCTACACCTTCGCCTAAAGATGTGGCGCGTGCGGTGATTGCCATTCGTCAGCGTAAATTACCTGATCCTGCCAACATAGGCAATGCGGGTAGTTTTTTCAAAAATCCAATCATCTTCCAAACCCAATTTCAAACCCTAAAACATGACTATCCGACTATAGTTGCTTATCCTCATGGTGAGCAAGTTAAACTGGCGGCAGGTTGGTTGATTGAACAAACAGGCTGGAAAGGGCAGACGCTCGGTAAAGCTGGTGTTTACGAAAAACAAGCCTTAGTGTTAGTGAATCGTGGTGGGGCAATGGGTAGTGATATTTTGACCTTAGCTCATAAAATTCAAAAGGATGTGTTGGCTAAGTTTGGGGTAGGATTGGAGATTGAAGCGAATATGGTTTAAAGATATTGTTAAACTGTAATCGCTCTACTACACTACAGGGAAGTTGAGCATGATAAAAATAAAACGATTGCCAGAGTTTGATGTTTGGCTTAATGGACTCAAAGATGGTATGACCATACGCCGCTTGGCGCGTCGCCTTGAAAAAGTTGAACGTGGCAATTTTGGCGACATTAAACCCGTTGGGCAAAGTGTTTGGGAGATGCGTGAGTTTTTTGGTTCAGGCTGGCGTATGTACTATATTGAATGTGGTGATGTGCTAATTATCATGTTGGGTGGAGGAGATAAATCGACACAACAGCGCGATATTGAAAAAGCCATTGCCTTATCCAAAACATTGGAGGATTAAATGATGGTCAAAATTGCCGACTTACCTGTATTTGATATGACGGATTACTTGGATAATGAACAAGCTATTTCGGAATATCTGACGATTGTGATTGAAGAAAATGATTCTGCGGAGCTTGCTCACGCACTGGGAGTTATTGCCAAAGCAAGAGGCATGACACAAATAGCCAAAGACGCAGGTATTACTCGTGAAGCCCTATACAAAGCCTTACGCTCTAACACCAGTCCTCGTTTTGATACCATTAACCGTGTTTGCCATGCCTTAGGGGTCAAGCTCGTCGCGCAACCGATTGTCAGCTAAGAATACTCTTAGGACTTACGCGGTTATCGCTTATTTGTTCACATTTCAGCCGCTTTAGGCGGCTTTATGTTCACAAAACGCGCTAATCGCGGTGCGTAAGTCCTGACTCTAACAGCCATAAAAAAGCCCCCTGTCCATTTTCACAGACAGGGGGCTTTTTTGCTTAGGCGATTAAGCCTGTGTTTCCGTTTGAGCTAAGGCAGCTACAATGGCTTTTTGCTTTTTCTCGGCTAAGAAGAAAGCAGCAATCACTTCTGCGCCAGTGACAGGTTTTTCTTCAGGCAAGAAAGCACTGATGTATTCACCAACGGTTTTCCATGTCGCTGTAGGCATCACTAAAGGCTCAGTTGCAAGTACTACAGGTGCGGCTACCTTAGTGGCACGTTTTGCTTTGACAGGAGCTTCAACAGCCCCAGCTTCAGCTTCAACGATACTTTCTACAGGAGTTGCATCGACAATCGTTTCGTCAACGATGATTGCTTCTTCGGTCACAGCCACAGTAACGTTTGTGTCCACAGCCTCAATCGGAGCAACTACAGTCTCAGTAACCGCTTCAACTACAGGTGTTTCTTCGATAGTTGTGGTCTGAACTTCACTTTCGGTTTCAACAACCGCAGTTGCTTCAGTCGCTACGTGTTTCTCTGCCAATGTTACCGTTTCGGCAGCAGCCTGCGCGGCACGTTCAGCTTCTTCACGAATCGCTTGTTCGGCAGCCGCTTTTTCACGGC
>JBKJUH010000214.1:0-4422 GCA_046590075.1 Agitococcus sp. | reverse complement strand
AATTAAAAAGCTATCAGCACGGTATTCCTGAAACCGTTAAAATGCACTATTTGCATTTACTGCCACACGATGACTATATTGCGCGCATTGAACACTTATTAGCGTTGGATTATCATTCTAGCCATGCCGATGCCCAGCTATTTACCTTTAATCCTGCACAATTTTTAGAAGATGACGCATTATTTTCTGCTAACAATGGCTTATCATTAGCACCTGAGTTTGATAACCCTCAAACCAACCCCATTGAGTTTGACTTAACCCCTACAGCGTCAACACCTATAGAGAAAACAACAATGAAGGATACCATGCCCGCCTCTACTCCCACTGAGGACAACTCCACCGACAACTCACATATTGAGATTGACAAAAGTGTGGTTATTACACTGATTGTGACAGGGCAACTGTTGTTTTTTGTTTATCAAGAAGGCAATGCGCTCGGTTTTGATGTGTCATCGACCTTGGGTTTAATTTTATTAATTGGTGTGTGTGTCGCCTTTGCGGGCAAGTTGCTTGCCCCCAAAGCTCCTGCACCCAGATTACGCCCCTTGATTATCGAGCCGTTTCCCAACGAGCCTAAAACTACGCCTACCAGCGCAAAAGCGAGCAAGGATGAGTTTGATGTAATCGCAGCTTCTGTACCCATGGTAACGATTGGTGCTGCTGCTGCCGCTGCTCTGAATGCGGACAGTGAAGCAGAAACAACTAACGACGACAAAGCGCCAACGCCTGAAACCATCATACCCGTTACACCCGAAGTTGCCCCAGCCGTGTTGTTAAAGAAAACCGAAACTAAAGCTCCTGCTGCTGTCGCTGACGAAGACGAGCACATAGAAATCAACAAATGGGCGGTCATTCTCGCAATTTTAGTACTGCAAATTGGTTTCTTTTTCTTGACCACTGATATTAGCGCACCGACTACACCTGTTGCCGTTATTGCGCCTGAGCCTGTTGCCACGCCCGAAGTCGCGCTCGAAGAAATAGCACCGACAGAAGCAATGCCCACTGAGCCCGCACCTAGCGACGATGCGGCAGCGGCTAACATTGCCCTCTTGAGCGAGGCTAGCTCGGTCACTTCGCCTCAAGTCGCTACGGCAACGCCAAAACCTGTCGCTAGTTTACCTGTAGCCGATGCGACTAAAACCAAAATCAAAGCTGTGGCCGTTACCAAAGAAAAAGCCACTAAAGATACCACTGCGGCAACAGCCACCGATGAATTAACTAGCGCAGACACCAAGGCTGAACCCGTTGCAGCCTCCGCTGAAACCGTACCCCCTCCTGCACCTGTGGCCGCCGTAGCCGCAAAACCTGCGGATGAGGCCAAAGTCGAGGCAAAAACAGAATCCAAGCCAAATGCCAACAACAAATCGTTAACTCGTGGTTTAGCAGAAGCGCAAAACACCATGGGCTGGCATTATTATCACGGTGATGGCGTCAAACAAGACTATGAAGAATCTTTTAAGTGGTTTCAAAAAGCCGCCAACTTGGGCGAACCTAATGCACAATTTAACGTCGGCATGATGTATGCGGCTGGCACAGGTGCTAAACAAGACTTTAGCGAAGCGGCTCGCTGGTACAAAAAATCAGCAGAGCAAGGCAAAACCAGTGCCCAGTTAAACTTAGGTATGATGTACATCAGTGGTCGTGGTATTCGTCAGAATTTGCCTGAAGGCGTTAAATGGCTAAACAAAGCGGCTGACCAAGGTGACACTACTGCCAGAGCCAACCTCGCTTGGTTGACCCAACAGGGTTATCTCGACAAGATGGTGAATGGCACGCCTGCCGACACCGCAAGCACCAGCGACAGCGCAAATAAATAAACGGCTATCGTAAACAAGCAATAAAAAGGGGCGCATGATGCGCCCCTTCTTATTGGGTCTCAACTATTTTAACCTTATTCATGCACCATTGTATGTGCATCTAACCATGTCCGCACATGTTCAAAGACATCGGCTTTATGACGTTCGTGAAAGACATCATGGAAAGAATCGGGATACAGATGCAGCGTTTTATCGGCTGTTTGCGCCTGATGATACAACGCCACCCCACCTTCGGGCGCAACTAAGGTATCGGCTTCACCGTGAAGCACCAATAACGGCGTGTCAATTTGCGCCAGTTTTTTGGCAGCACTACGATTGGCCAAAATAAGCTCTTTGCCTGTGCCTGCATTCATATAACCGTGATACACCAACGGGTCATTATCATAATCCCACTGCTCGGCAGTTACACTCGACATTTTATTGGCAGGAAGCAGAGAAATTGGCCAGTTGGGTAATAAGCCGCCCAGCAGCCAAGCCATTAACACTCTGAATTGCGGCAAGTTTTTACTCACCACAATGGCACTGGCACTAAAAATAGCCCCTTCGACTTGATGATGTTCAGCACTCAAATAATGCGCAACCGCACAACCACCCATGCCAAAACCACACAAAAAAATCGGCACATTACGCAGTTCTGATTGTATAGACAACACAAAAGCATCAACGTCACTTACCCATTGTTGAAAACTCGGAATAGACCCACGACGACCTTCCGTTTGTCCATGTCCCTCAAAGTCGAAGCTATAAGAGGCATAACCATGCTGCGCCAAATGGTCGGCAATCACCGCATAACGGCCAGAATGCTCCGCCCAACTATGGACAAAAATCACCATGGCGCGCGGATAAGCTTTAGGCCACCACTTTTGGGCAAATAAAATTTTACCGCGACGACGAAACTCAAAAGACTTACTGCGCGTCATGCGCTCACCTATACCATAGTCATGTAGATTTAAAGACTTACGCAGCGCACCGCGATTAGCGCGTTTTGTAAACATAAAGCCGCCTCAAGCGGCTGAAATGCGAACAAATAAGCGATAACCGCGTCAGTCCTAATTGAATGTTATGGCGATAGATTAACAGAGAATACTCTTTTTTGCGTCAATCACTTGAACAGGACTGACGCATCGCACCGCGATTAGCGCGTTTTGCGAACATAAAGCCGTATAAAACGGCTGAAATGTGAACAAATAAGCGATAACCGCGTAAGTCCTATTGAAGCTAGAAATGACGGACTTGTGAATTAACTGCGTCATTCTTGCGCTCTTGGCTATTTATTGAGTCCCTTCTAAAATCAATTTAGCGACCGCATGGGGATTATCCCACATCGGCACATGCCCCCAACCTTGTGGATTCAGCCAACGAGTATGTTTGGGTAATTCGTCGGCATGTTGATTACTGGCCGTCAACAACCAATCACGAGTGCCAAAAGCCACTGTTAGCGGCATTTTGAGCTGTTGGCCGCCAACAAACGGTGCCATTGCATCTTTGGTTTCGTCGAAGGCTTTACAATGGGCAAAGTTTTTGGCAGCAACGACAGCATCTTTAGCAGACATCCGCCACGCTTGTGATGACATGGGAATCGCCATTAATAATGTACGCGTTGGCGGTAAAATCACTAACGCCCGACTCAAACGCGGAAAATATTGTAATGCACTACGCATCACTTTAAACATAGGAGCAATATGTGCTGCGGCCTCTTTTTTCCATAACCCTGCGGGCGATAAGGCGACAACACTACGCGCCAAACCTTGCTTGGCTGCTTCTAATGCTAAATAACCGCCCAATGAATTACCTGCAAAATCAACAGGTTCATCAATGCCCATTGCCTTTAACTTCACCCCTAACGATTTCACAATATTTTCTGCGTTTGGCACAGCACCATTAGGCAACACTAAGGAACGGCCAAACCCTGGCAAATCAAAGGCAATCACTTGTCGATTTTTGGCTAACAAGGGCATCACAGGTCGCCATGCCGAGTGTGACATACCAATGCCATGCAATAAAATCAGCGGACGACCTGTACCTTGTTGTTGATAATGCCAAGCCATAGAAGTTACTCATCAAAAAAACGGATAGATTTGTACTTCTGACTATAATGGCACGATGGTACAACATCAATGGCTATTTTGACACTCTGTTACGGTCAGATTGTCTAAGTACGCGCAGGGGGACAATTAATACTTTTCGACTGGCTCACCGATTGTTTTCAGCGTAATCTCAGGCGCAGAAGTTCCATTGCGTTATAGGAGATCAGTTAAATGCGCGTATTGATTGCAGGCGCAGGCATTGGTGGCTTAACAGCCGCCTTAACGTTATTGAGCAAAGGTTTTGAAGTGGTCATTTATGAGCGCGCATTGACGCTTGAAGAAATCGGCGCAGGCATTCAAATTGGCTCTAACGGCACTAAAGTGTTGTATGCGCTTGGACTTGGCGCAGCCTTAGCACAAGTAGCGTTTAAGCCACAAGCGGCAGAAATGCGTTTAGGCGATACAGGCAAAGTCATTTTCTCTTTGCCGCTTGGAGAAAGTGTAGAGCAACGTTATCACTCACCTTACCTGAATATTCATCGTGCTGATTTACACCGCATATTAATTGATGCTGTGCG
>JBKJUH010000059.1:0-3217 GCA_046590075.1 Agitococcus sp. | reverse complement strand
TTAGCGCGTTTTGTGAACATAAGGCCGCCTAAAACGGCTGAAATGTTAGCGAATAAGCGATAACTGCGTAAGTCCTAAGAGCAGAAAGAATGTCAACGCGCCAAACCATCAGTAATGATGGGACGGAAAGCTACGAGTCCTTGGTATACAAGGAAAGTCGAGCCGCCATTGTGAGTCCATTTACTCATAAGTCGTTAATCCGTTAGACGTGTTGCCTAACCAAACACAATTAAAACAAGGTAGGCAAAATGAAACTTACAAAGATAGCAGCACTCGCTGTATCCCTATGTGTAACACTTGGGGGTGCGCCTAAAGAAGCTCAGGCTGGAGAAGCGCAGAAAACCAAGTATCCGATTATTCTAGCGCATGGTATGGCTGGTTGGGACGAAATTGCTGGTCTCGATTATTTCGGTAATGAGCTAGGCGTTTTCGCCCTAGACGGTTGCCAATTTTTAGAGGTAAACGGCTGCAATGATGATGTCAACGGCGGCCAACTGGCGGAGGCTTTCCAAGTCACTTCGCTGGCCGACTCGGAAACCCGAGGAACTCAATTGGCCGACAAAGTGCAGAGTTACATGGCCACCAAAGGCGTAAGCTATATCAACCTTGTGGGTCATTCACAAGGCGGCTTTGACATTCGTAAGGCAGCGCAATTGCTGAAATCACGCAAGGGTTACACAGTTGTTAATAACTTGATTAGCATCTCCTCTCCGCATCGCGGCTCACCCTATGCCAAGAAGTTGATGGACAAGTACGCCCTCAATGGTACATCTTTTTGCTGGAACTTGGCTTGGGATGGTACTCCCGCTAATGATCCCTGCGGCGTGCTAATCACCAAACTTGCTGATGTGCTGTTCGATGCCGTTAACCAGCAAAGTGTTACCACCCGTAATAACATCATTGCGGCAGGTAAGCAGTTAGTCTACAAAGATTTCGATCCGAACGATGGCGTTACTACGGGAGCCAAGGCGTTTAATGCCAAGTACAACCTGAAGAACAGTGCTGGAGCATATGTCGCCACTCGCTTCCGTTCATTAATCACTGCTCAAGACGACGGCAACCGTAATCCCGTTATTAGCACGCTGCATTCGATTCTTGGATTTAACGCAGATGGTGATGGTTACTGCCTCGATGATTGTGATAATGACGGTGCTGCTGGTAAGGGCGATGGTACAGTCTATGATATGGACGATGACGGCCTAGTGGGTGTGAATTCACAGCAAATGGGTGGACGTTTGCAGTACAATCAGTATCTTGGCTTCCTTGATACCCTCTCTGAAACCTCTGTTACCGCCGTCGATGATATGAACAACCCATCCTCGATTGCGATGACCTCGCAGACGGCTATCATCAATCAGGATCACTTGGACGTGGTGGGTGTAGGTCCAGACACCTTTGACGAGCTTGAGTTTTACGCAGCCATTAATGACTACATAGCCAAAGCTGGCGGTTAATTGTTGTCACCTAACTTGTTATAAAAGAAAACCCCCGTTAATCGGGGGTTTCTTTTGAGTGGAATCTTTCTAAAACTCTTCATCGTGGTTCTTTCGATAAAGTTGAAAACAGCCAGTTGTTTGTTGGACGGTATGTATGTATCTTGTGCTTGGTGATTTTTCTGAGAGCGCAGACGGCATGAAAACAGCAATTACCCAATTATTTAACATTCAATATCCCATCATTTTAACGGGCATGAGTTGGATTTCTACCCCCGAATTAGTGGCTGCCGTCAGTAATGCAGGAGGCTTGGGTATACTGGCTTTAGGGCCGCTATCCGCAGAGCAAACCCGTGTCGCCATATTGCGTGTCCGTGAGCTGACGGATAAGCCGTTTGGGGTCAATTGTGCGTTACTGATGCCTTACGCCAAAGAAACTGCTGAAGTCGCGTTAGATATGCAAGTTCCCGTCATTAATTACTCATTAGGTAAAGGTGATTGGCTAATCCAACGTTGTCATGCTTATGGCGGTAAAGTCATTGCTACGGTCACAACCACTAAACACGCCTTAGCTGCTCAACAGCAAGGTGCAGACGCGGTAATGGTAACAGGGCATGAGGCAGCCGCACATGGTGGCGAAGTCACCTCTTTAGTGCTTATTCCAGCGGTAGTTGATGTTGTGACTATTCCTGTCATTGCTTGTGGTGGTTTTGCCGACCAACGTGGCGTATTAGCGGCCTTAGTATTAGGAGCTCAAGCGGTGGCGATGGGGTCACGCTTGGCAACAGTAAAAGAAAGTCCACTGCACGACAACATCAAACAAAATGTCATTGCCAAAGACCAGCACGAGACGATTTATTCACCGCATTTTGATGGTTTGCCAGCGCGTTATATGAAAACGCCTCTCGCCACCAAATTGACACGTAAACCGATGAATTTCTTTTTGGCAGCATGGCAGGCTCTATTTGCCGCAATCGCCTTAAATGTACCCGTTTGGAAAGTCATAGCTGGTTTATTCGTCGAACCACAAAAAATACGGCTGTTAGCTAATTTTGGCGCAGCAACTCCACGATTGAAAGCGGCAACGGAGAAAGGGGATTTAGCGCGAGGAATGCAGTTTATTGGCCAATCACAAGGGTTAATTCACGATGTGTGTAGTGCCGAAGAAATGATGCAACGGTTAACACAAGGTTTAGAAGCGCGATGGCAAGCTGTTGCCGCACAAATAAAAACGGAGCAATAAAATTGCTCCGTATTTTAGTCAGAAAACCCTTAGCGTTTAACGATAATAGGCGTTCCTGTGGCCAGTTGTGCTAAGTAACTACGTGCTTTTTCGGCACTTTCAGCATCGTTAAATGGGCCAACTTGTACTTTATGTACAGGTTTTGGGCTGGTGATGTCGTTAACTTCAATCGGCATCTGCACAATCGCGGCTAACTTATTTTGTAAGCTAACAGCATTGTCTTTTGCACCAAAAGCACCTACTTGCACAAAAAATTGTGCGCTATCGGCGTTAATCGGCGTGGATGTCGGTTGTGTATTTTGAGCAGTGGCGGTTTTTGCATCCATGCCACTGACAACTTCAATACTAATCTTAGCGGTGCCTTTAGCCAACATATCGAGCTTAGCGGCAGCAGCCCATGAAACATCCATAACACGATTAGCATGAAAAGGGCCTCGGTCGTTGACTTTGACAATCACACTTTTGCCATTTGCTGTGTTGGTGACACGAGCATAACAAGGGATAGGTAAGTTGCGGTGAGCAGCGGTCATTTGATACATAT
>JBKJUH010000344.1:0-4379 GCA_046590075.1 Agitococcus sp. | reverse complement strand
TAATTGCAGTGCGGCTAATTGATGAGATTCTCGATAAGCAGGATGAAAAATCGCTTGTAAGGAACACTCAGCGTTTAGGGGGTTAATCAATCGTGACAAAGTATGCACAGGCGAACGTAAACCCATGACATTACGCAATTGAATGATATTGCCCAAAGGCGGGCAATACGCATCTAACGAGAGATAGGCAAAATTAACACTATCGAGTTGTTCATCGACCTGTTGCCAAGTTTCACACAAGCTGTGGCCGAGTACAGGTAGCACTTCTTCGGTGTACAAACGATTCATGGTATGGCCACTCGCACCGTGCATAAATACGCGTATGCCATTTTCGGCTAACACTAAGGCCGCCAATAAAAACCACGGATAATGTTTACGTTTGCCCGCATAAGACGACCAATCCAAATCCACGGCTATCGGTGGCGCGTTTAACCATTCACGGGTGGCGGTGACAAAGGCGGCTAATTCTTCGGACGATTCTTCTTTCACGCGTAATAACATTAAAAACGCGCCTAATTGCGCCTCTAACACTTCGCCGCGTAAAATCATACCAAAAGCGGTTTTGGCTTCGTCAAAGGTCAATGAACGACTGCCACTTTTGCCTTTACCTAAAATGCGTACAAACTGAGCAAAAGGATGTTCAGTATGTCGATAGATATTTTTCATCACCATGGCGTGTTATTCCGTTGCTATTAATGGCTAGAACATGGATTTTACAGGATTTACCGTTTGCCCTGAGTTTATCAAAATCTGAGTTCAGGATAATAACAACGTAATGGGCTTATATTTGTCCTAAACCGCTAGTCACCCTCTCTCTAACTCTCCCCCTCAATAGGGAAAGAGGACTTAGCTCCCTCTCCCTATTGAGGGAGAGGGCTGGGGTGAGGGTGAAAAACGAGCATAGGCAACAATTTTCATTATAACTTATCCCGAACTCAGTTTATCGAAGGGTTAATCATCTTCTTCAAAATCAGCCGACAAATGTAGACGCTGAGGAATGAGATGACGCTGCCAATGACGCGTTGCCCATGTCAATATCGTTTGACAGTTTTCTGATTGTAGAGCATTGGGGGGCTGTTGACCTAATTGCGTCAGCACTTGCCATAAATTTTTACTTAAATTGTGCGTGTTTAGAGCAGCCGCACCTGTCTGTTTCGATAGTTTTTCGCCAGCAGCATTAACCACTAACGGAATATGAGCATAACGAGGTGTAGGTAGTGATAGCCGATGTTGCAGGTGAATTTGGCGCGCAGTATTGTCTAATAAGTCAGCACCACGAACAATATCAGTTATGCCTTGAGCGGCATCATCAACGACCACCGCTAATTGATAGGCAAATAAACCATCCCGACGAAACACGACAAAATCGCCCACGGTGTCAGTAAGGTTTTCGCTGATATGGCCAAAGATACCATCGTCAAATAATATTGTTTGCGAGTTGACACGTACCCGTGCCGCAGCATGAGCGCGATAATGGCGGTGCAGTCGGCAAGTGCCGTTATAAATGGCAGAAGGGCTTGTGGCGAGTTGACTGCGCGAGCAAGTACACCAAAAAATATCGCCTTGTTGTTGAAGTGTGTCGAGAGCGGCTTGGTAGTATTCGGTGCGTTGGCTTTGATAAACGATGGTATCATCCCACCATAAACCACACTGGTCGAGGGTGCGAATAACATGGTCGGCAGCACCTACTTGAGTGCGAGTGGTGTCTACATCTTCAATGCGTAATAACCACTTACCATTGGCTGCGCGCGCATCACACCAACTGGCAACAGCGGTGAGTAATGAGCCAATATGAAGTGAGCCTGTAGGCGAGGGCGCAAAACGCCCAATATAAGGTGACCGCATAAGAGCTATGGGGTAGTTCGTAAACCACCCATTGTAGGCTCTTAGTTAACCGCCCGTTTGCTTTTCTTTAATTTCAGCAAGGGTTTTGCAGTCAATACATAAGGTTGCTGTCGGTCGTGCTTCTAAACGACGAATGCCGATTTCAACGCCACATTCTTCACAAAAACCGTAGTCACCATCGTTAATGGCTTTGAGTGTCGAGTCGATTTTACGAATCAATTTACGTTCGCGGTCACGAGCGCGTAACTCAATGGAGAATTCTTCTTCTTGAGTGGCGCGGTCGTTAGGGTCGGGCAAACTGCCTGATTCATCTTGCATATGATGCACAGTACGATCGACTTCATCCATCAAGTCTTTTTTCCATGCGATTAAAATGCCTGAAAAGTGCGCGATTTGCGCCGCATTCATATATGCTTCGGCTGTTTTGGCTTGATAGGGAGCAAAGCCGTAAATTAATGTACCTGTGGTTGTTTTGGCTGCAGTGGCCATTCTTTAGCTCCTTAAGGGCTGAATCAATAAACTCTATAGCTATAGCAGGAAGTTGTCTTTCCTGCAAATAACGGCCTTAATATGGGGATGGTTTTGTAAATAACTAGAAAAAAATCAGGACTTACGCATCGCACCGCGATTAGCGCGTTTTGTGAACATAAAGCCGCCTAAAGCGGCTGAAATGTGAACAAATAAGCGATAACCGCGTAAGTCCTAAAAATGTTCATAAACTTAGATATTTAGCCAAATAATCCCATTTTCAATGATTAAACTGACCTTTTTGAGCGATTGCCCGCTACAAGGCCCACGAAAGCAATAACCATCTTCTACCCGAAATAACGCACCATGATTCGCACACAATAAATACCGTTGCGTGAAATCCATAAAAACATTAGCTTGAAAGTTAATGCCAATACCCAAGTGCGGACATTTATTCATATAACCGTAAACCGCCATACCTTGCCGCGCAACAATCACTTCGCCCAAAGCGCAACGAAAGCCGCGCGCATCGTCATCAGGAATGTCGGCAAGGGTACAAAGTCTTAACATGGTACGTTTCGTCGTTAGCCGTTAAACGCGGCATGTTCTTGTAATAGCTCTCGGTATTGTTCTTGTCGCAAGCGAGGGCCAAATTGGCTGACCACTTGTGCAGAGGTGCGCGAAGCTAAACGACCACAGTCAGCTAAACGCCATTGTTGGCTTAGGCCATACAAAAAAGCCCCTGCAAAAGCATCGCCCGCACCGTTGGAGTCTAAGGCAGTGACGGGGAAAGGTGCAATAGTGGTCTGTTGGCTTTTTTCACTCATTAGCGCACCTTTACTGCCACAAGTGACAATCACTAAGGGTCTGAGTTGATGCAAGGCAGTAATAGCTTGAATAAGATTGTCGCTACCCGACCATAATTGCGCTTCGGTTTCATTGCAAAAAAGTATGTCCACACCGTCGGCTAACATCTCTACTAAACCCTCACGCGCATATTGCACCATGGCAGGGTCAGAAAACGTTAACGCAGTTTTAATGCCTTGAGCTTTGGCTAAGGCTCGCGCTGTCGCTACCGCATGACGTGCTGTAGGCGAGGTGGCTAAATAACCTTCAATATATAAAAACTTGGCTTGGGTGAGGGCACTTAAATCTAATTCTTGAGGGCTTAATTCGGCAGTAATACCTAAGAAGGTGTGCATGGTGCGTTCGGAGTCAGGCGTAACCATAACCACACAAGTCCCTGTGATACCTTCCGCCACTTGCGCGTGTTGTGGCGCACTGACGTTGGCAGCGCGTAAGTCTTGTAAATAAAAGTCGCCGTTATTGTCGTTGGCAACCTTACAGGCATAAAAAGCAGAACCGCCAAACGCAGCAAACGCAATGACGCTATTAGCGGCAGAGCCACCCGATGCCCGTTTAGCGCAGCTAAACTGTTGGTTCAGGGCGTTAATCAGTGTTTGTTGCTGTTGGCCATCAATTAATGTCATTTGGCCTTTTTGGATGTTTTGTTCGTTTAAGAAGCTGTCGGTGACGACAAATTCGCTATCCACGAGGGCATTGCCAATGGCATATAAATCAAAAGACATAAATAAAAAATTCAAGGCATAAAAAGATGCGCTTTTATAGCAGGTATGTTGCCAGAGTCAACAGTTCAGCGTTATCAAAATGAGCAATTGTGAGTAGGTGGTGAAGTTTTTATCTAATTGAATAATAAATAGGTAACTGTTATAACAAAAGAGTGGAGCAATTTAGCTTCAAAAATATTTATCTGGAGACATTGCATGACCCAACCTCTATATCGTTTAGTGTATGCCAGTCGCGCTACTTTTAAAGCGTTTGCTGCGGCAAATGGTATTGATAGCAATATTGCTAAAATTCTACAAGTAGCTCGTAGAGATAACCAAAAAAGGAATTTGGTGGGCGCGCTTTATTATGGCAATGGCTGTTTTTTTCAGTGTTTAGAAGGCACGAAAGAGGCGATTGATGTGCTTTATGAAAAATTATTGCAAGATCCAAGGCATGAAGATTTGAAAGTGCTAAGTATGACTCCCATTAGTAAAGTT
>JBKJUH010000414.1:0-4382 GCA_046590075.1 Agitococcus sp. | reverse complement strand
ATTCGTGAGCGTGTAGGCCGCAAAGAGGTAGTGATTGGTTTTGGTCATCCTGTCTATACCGTCAGTGACCCCCGCAACAAAGTGATTAAAGAAGTGGCTCGTGAACTCAGTGCCGAGCAAAACAACATGAAGATGTTTGCTATTGCCGAGCGTTTAGAGTCCACCATGTGGGAAATCAAAAAGATGTTCCCGAACCTAGATTGGTTTAGTGCGGTGAGTTATCACATGATGGGCATTCCTACGGCCATGTTTACGCCGTTGTTTGTGATGGCGCGTACGTCTGGTTGGTCAGCGCACGTCATTGAACAGCGTATTGACGGCAAAATTATTCGCCCCAGTGCTAATTATGTTGGCCCCGAAGACCAAAAATTTGTGCCGATGAGTGAGCGTAACTAATGAATAGCCAATTCCGTAAGCACCTCCCCAATACTCAACTCGACTATTTTGACACCCGCGAAGCCGTCAATACCATCGAAGCAGGGGCGTATGAAAAACTGCCTTATACCTCGCGTGTGTTGGCCGAAAACTTAGTGCGTCGGTGCAATCCTGCCGATTTAACCGACGCACTCAAACAATTGATTGAGCGTAAGCAAGATTTAGACTTTCCTTGGTATCCTGCGCGTGTGGTGACCCATGATATTTTAGGTCAAACCGCTTTGGTTGACTTAGCAGGTTTGCGTGATGCCATTTCTGACATGGGTGGTGACCCTGCTAAAGTCAATCCCGTTGTCCCTGTACAATTAATTGTTGACCATTCTTTAGCGGTTGAATGCGGTGGTTTTGACCCAGACGCTTTTGCTAAAAACCGCGCTATTGAAGACCGCCGAAACGAAGACCGTTTTCACTTTATTGAGTGGACAAAAACCGCCTTTAAAAATGTGGACGTTATCCCTGCAGGTAACGGCATCATGCACCAAATCAATCTCGAAAAAATGTCACCCGTCATCCAATCGCGTGAGGGTGTTGCCTTTCCTGATACCTGCGTGGGCACAGACAGCCATACGCCACACGTGGATGCTTTAGGCGTAATTGCCATTGGTGTCGGTGGTTTAGAAGCGGAAACAGTGATGTTAGGCCGCGCCTCCATGATGCGTTTACCCGATATTATTGGTGTTGAATTAACAGGCAAACGTCAAGCGGGTATTACCGCAACCGATATCGTATTAGCATTAACTGAGTTTTTGCGTAAACAACGTGTCGTGTCGGCTTATTTAGAGTTTTATGGCGAAGGCACAGAAGACATGAGTATTGGCGACCGCGCCACTATCTCCAACATGACCCCCGAATATGGCGCAACCGCTGCCATGTTTTACATCGACCAGCAAACGCTCACTTACCTCACGCTAACAGGCCGTGAAGATGCCCAAGTGGCTTTGGTCGAAACCTACGCCAAACACACAGGCTTATGGGCAGATAGCCTGAAAACGGCTCAATACGAACGGGTATTAACATTTGATTTATCCACCGTTGGCCGTAACATGGCAGGGCCTTCCAATCCTCATGCGCGAGTAGCAACAGCCGACTTAGCCGCTAAAGGCATTGCAGGCGTAGTTGAGCAGCGTACCGATGGTTTAATGCCAGACGGTGCAGTGATTATTGCTGCTATTACCAGTTGTACCAACACCTCTAATCCGCGTAATACTGTCGCCGCAGGTTTGTTAGCACGTAAAGCCAATGAATTAGGGTTAACCCGTAAACCGTGGGTTAAATCTTCGTTTGCGCCAGGTTCAAAAACGGCAGCATTGTATTTAGAAGAAGCAGGGGTATTGAGCGAGCTAGAAAAACTAGGTTTTGGTATTGTCGCTTTTGCTTGTACCACCTGTAATGGCATGAGTGGCGCGCTTGACCCCGTGATTCAACAAGAAATTATCGACCGTGATTTATACGCCACAGCGGTGTTATCGGGTAATCGTAACTTTGATGGCCGTATTCATCCTTATGCCAAACAAGCGTTTTTAGCATCACCACCATTAGTGGTTGCTTATGCCATCGCTGGCACGATTCGTTTTGACATTGAAAAAGACGTTTTAGGTTTGGATAAAAACGGCAATGACATTCGCCTAAAGGATATTTGGCCAAGTGATGAAGAAATTGATGCTTTAGTTGCTAAAAGCGTCAAGCCAGAACAATTCCGTCAAGTGTATATTCCGATGTTTGACTTAGGCACTGTGGAAGAAGCGGTGAGTCCTTTATACGATTGGCGACCACAAAGTACCTATATTCGTCGTCCGCCGTATTGGGAAGGCGCATTGGCAGGCGCGCGTAGTTTAACCGCCATGCGCCCTTTAGCAGTATTGGGCGATAACATCACCACCGACCATTTATCGCCGTCTAACGCCATTATGATGGACAGTGCCGCAGGTGAATATCTGCACAAAATGGGCTTGCCTGAGGAAGATTTCAACTCTTACGCAACCCATCGTGGCGACCATTTAACTGCCCAACGTGCCACGTTTGCTAATCCGAAACTACTCAACGAAATGGTGCGTAACCCCGACGGCAAAGTCAAACAAGGTTCCTTAGCACGCATCGAACCCGAAGGCCAAGTCACGCGCATGTGGGAAGCGATTGAAACCTACATGGAACGCAAACAGCCGCTAATTATTATTGCAGGCGCAGACTACGGCCAAGGCTCTAGCCGCGACTGGGCAGCTAAAGGTGTGCGTTTGGCTGGTGTAGAAGCCATTGCTGCCGAAGGTTTTGAACGTATTCACCGTACAAATTTGGTGGGTATGGGTGTGTTGCCTTTAGAGTTTAAGGTTGGTACGAATCGTTTAACTCTAGCCATTGATGGCACAGAAACCTTTGATGTAATGGGTGAACGTACACCGCGTGCGACATTGACTTTAGTCATCCATCGCAAAAATGGCGAACGTGTCGAAGTGCCTGTGACGTGTCGTTTAGATACTGCTGAGGAAGTCAGTGTTTATGAGGCGGGTGGGGTATTGCAACGCTTTGCTCAGGACTTTTTGGAAGGGTCGGTGGCTTGATGTGTGGCATGGGTTGACGAAAGGAAGCCTTAAAAAAAGCTCTTGTCGAAAGATGAGGCTTTTGGTTTATAGTTATGTGATGAATATTCTTTATGTGGGAGAAGCGCGTGGATACAGAACTTTTTAATAGTGTTTTAGGGCAACTCATAACATTGGGCACGCCATCAAACAAAAAAATTGACTATATTGCATCGTTAGGTTTAACCGCACAACATTGGGCAGCATTACAACAAATTACCATTGATGATAAAGAGTTGTATCAAGCTGATGATAATAAATATTATGCAACCATTCATGCAGGCTGTGCCTTATTTCAATTAGACGCATTGGCAGCAACGCCTATCTTAATCACGCAGTTTTATAAAGCAGATGTTTATGATGATGAATGGATAGATGATTATATGAGGTTGATTGCTTCAATAGGGGCAGAGGCTTTACCGCTAATTTATCCAGCGATTAGCCATAATTTAGAACAAGGTCACGAATTTGCAGCCAGTCGATTAGTTGAGGTTGTTGGAGATATTGCAAAAGAGGATAGTCAAACACATGATGAAATTACCCCTGTTGCAACATCTCTACTGGCCAACTATCAACAACAGCCTGAGTTTTTTAATACTATGGCGGTGGCACTTTTAGTACAGTGTCAATCGCTAGATTCTATTGAGCTAATTCGACAGGCTTTCGCCGCAAATAAAGTTGATTTATCTTATATGGGCGATGTAGAAGATGTGGAAATTGAATTGGGGCTACGTACCAAAAGGGATACACCTGCACGTAATTATGTTTTTGAATCCATGACTAAAGGTTTAACCCAAGACCAAAAAGATGCATTTTTGTCTGACATGAATAAAGTGTTGGGTACAATAGAGCAGCCGCAATCTATGAAATCTCAGCCATCATTGATAAAAGAACAGCTCCCCATCAAACGCATAGAAGCAAAAATTGGCCGTAATGATCCTTGTCCATGTGGCAGTGGTAAAAAGTATAAAAAATGTTGTTTGCTTAGCTAAAGCCACAACTACCGTCATTGTAATTTAGAGGCTTAGCAAGGTTTATTGCCTCAACAAACATCGTGCACTATACTTGCACAATATATCGTACAAGTATGGAGTTTCTAATGAATGTCGTCTCGTTTAGCCAAGCGCGAAATAGTTTAAAAACGGTATTAGATAGTGTGGTGAATGATGCCGACTGCACCATCATCTCCCGTCGTGATGCCGAAGACGCTGTGGTCATGTCACTAAATTATTACAATAGCCTTATGGAAACTGTTCATTTATTGCGTTCTCCTGCCAATGCCGCCCATTTAGCCAAATCCATTGCTCAATATCAGCAAGCACAAGTCATTCAAAGAGAGTTGGTAGATGGCTAGATTGTTAGCATGGACAGATG
>JBKJUH010000267.1:0-10479 GCA_046590075.1 Agitococcus sp. | reverse complement strand
TTGGCTATCAAAGTTTGCTGGGAGTGTTTCATCTGACAGATTGTAGCCTGCATCTTGAAGGTCGTAGGTTTGAATTTTATTATTGCTAAAATCAACTAATATTTCAGGAGCATCATTCATAATGTCGTAGACATAACCAATATTAGTATTGTTGGTTTTTAAGACGCTCTGTTCTTGTGTGCCATCCACTTCGGCGCGAAACTCTTGTGTAAGGAGGACGTGTGAGCCACCCGCAACATCTTGCACAGGAGTCCATTGATTAACGGGGTTATCATCCTCATCTTGAACAACCCATATTAAATTATCTGTTGTCAGGTAAAGGAATCTCGCCTTTAAGTCGCCAGCAGGATTCAACGTGTTACAGTACGGAAGCTGTAGGATTGCTTTATCGTGTATAGTCATTGTGTTTATGACGGATTTATACATTATTGTATATTCGTCGCCACTTTCATGCTTAGACAACACTTTGTCGCCAATTTTAATCTGCTCAATCGGCACTAAACCTTTATCGGTATGTACCAACGTCCCTGCCACAAAACCAAATTCACTCATGAGGTTGTCCTTAAAAATAATCACCGCATAGCGGTCTAATAATGTAATTTACATTGAGCAATCAACACACTATCGCCTTCAGTTTTATACACCAAACGATGCTCGTCGTTAATTCGCCTAGACCAATAACCTGCAAGGCTATGTTTTAACGGTTCAGGTTTGCCAATGCCTTCAAAGGGCGTTCTAACAATCAATTTAATTAACTCGTTAATGCGATTGAGAAGTTTTTTATCGATTTTTTGCCAGTACACATATTCATCCCACGCGTTTGCAGAAAAAATGACTCTCATTCAAGCAACTCTCGCTCTTGTGCCAAGCCACTTTCAAGTTGCGCGATAGACTCTAATAACCGTTGAGCATTTTTAGGATGGCGCAACAAATACGTGGTTTCTTGCATGGCGTTGTAGTCTTCTAAAGACATCATCACCACCGATTGTTGATTATTGCGCGTAATAATAATCGGGTCGTGGTCAACACAAACCCGTGTCATGGTATGGGCAAGGTGTTGACGTGCGGTGGTGTAAGTAATGGCATCCATAATGTGTTTATCTCGCAATGGTTGTACGGGATATTGTACGGCTTTTGATGTGGGAAAAACAAACTTTACATTTTTTTCCTGTTTATAGTTGGATGTTAGTGGGTTGAGACTATCCTTAACATTAACGATAGACTTCACGGCGATTGCCAATTTTAACCACTAAAATGCAGACTTCATCATCTTCAATACTGGCAATTATCCGATAATCGCCCACTCTATATTTCCAAAAACTACCCAATTTTGAACCTTTGAGTGCTTCGCCTATCTGACGCGGGTCTTCTAACGGTACAATTCGCTCATTTAAAAACCTTAAAATTCGCCGCGCATTTTGAGGGTCAAGCTTGGCTATTTCTTTTTCTGCGGCAGGGTCAAACTCAATTTTCCATGTCATAACGTGCCATCATCTCTGTAAGGCTAATGGTTTTTGTTTTTCCTGCGCGAATATCAGTCAAACGCTGTTCGGCCAAATACACATCCTCTAAATCATCAAGATGGGCTTTAATGGCTTCAATCATATAAAACGTTTTGCTTCGGCCAGTCGCTTGCGCTAACTGCCCTAGACGTTCCGATAGTTCATCGGGTAAGCGAAGGGAGACACCACTCATATTATTCCCCAATAAAATGCAATACATGTATCTCACTTATAGCAGACATTTCTTCTGCTTAGCAAGACAAACGGCTGCATGAGGTTGAGTCGCATATATTTTAGTTGGTCGCACTCCTCAAGCGTGGCACAATCCGCCTTTATTATTTCTGTCGTCGTACATCATCATGGCCAAAACTGACAATATCTACGGTTTACATACCGTTCAAGCCTTATTGAATCATCATCCCGAGCAAGTGCTGGATGTTTTTATTCTCAATAGTCGTGATGATGAACGCCTACAAGCGATTTTAGCTTTAGCCACACAACACGGCATTGCCGTGCAAAGTGTCAACCGTGACAAGCTCGACCAACTGGCTTTTAATGGCCAACATCAAGGTGTAGTGGCGCGTGCGCGAGTGGCGACGGCATTAAATGAAGATGACTTAAAAGACTTATTAGCCAATTTAACTGTGCCGCCTTTTTTGTTGGTGTTAGATAACATCACCGACCCGCATAATTTAGGCGCGTGTTTGCGTACGGCTGAATCCGTAGGTGTACATGGAGTGATTGCCCCGCGTGACAAATCCGCTAACCTAACGCCTGTAGCGCGTAAAACCGCTTCGGGGGCTGCTGAAGTATTACCGTTTTTTCAAGTGACCAATTTAGCGCGTACGCTCAAACAATTGGCCGATGCAGGTGTTTGGTGTGTCGGAACAGCGTTAACGCCCGAAGCTAAACCGATTTATGACTTAAATCTCACGGGCGCATTAGCCATTATTATGGGCGCAGAAGGCACAGGCATGCGTCGTTTAACGCGTGAGCATTGCGATTCTTTAGCTTATATTCCCATGCAGGGCAGTGTGCAAAGTCTCAATGTCAGTGTCGCTACAGGCGTGGCATTGTATGAAGCCTTTCGACAGAGAGCCAAAGTATGACCGTTACTGAGCGTGATAAATGGGGTGGTTACGGTTTAGTGTTATTTACTCTCAGCGTGTGGGCAAGTTTTATTCTGCTCTCGCGCTTGGCTGGCAAAAGTGTGCTCACACCGTGGGATACAACAGCCTTGCGTTTTGGTACTGCCGCTGTTGTCTTGCTACCGTATGTCTTGCTAAAAATGGATATTCGCCAATTCTTGAGTCTGCGTTTTTTAGTGGTGGCGATGCTCGGTGGCTTGGGTTATGCCATGTTAGCCTATGTCGGTTTTAGTCTTGCGCCTGCCGCACATGGCGCGATTTTCTTGCATGGCTTATTGCCGTTTTTTACCGCTTTTATGGGCTGGATGATTGTCAATGAGCCAATGAATCGTGACCGTTGGCTGGGCTTAAGTTGTATTGCCTTTGGCATTGGCGCAATGGCGGTTTTGGAAATGCAAAATCCTAATATGCACTTTGGTTGGGGTGACTTAATGTTTGCAGGCGCATCGGCTTCTTGGGCAGCTTACACCTCACTATTAAAGCGTTGGCAAATGCCGCCAGTAGCTGCCACCGTGGGTGTAGCAATGATTTCCGCCGTGTTATATATGCCCATTTATTGGCTATTTTTGCCTAGTGGTTTAGCGCAAGCATCGTGGGCAGTGATTGCCGTGCAAGCAGGTTTTCAAGGCATTTTAGTAGTGATTGTTGCCATGTTGACGTTTATTGAAGCCGTCAGACGTTTGGGCGCATTTACCGTTGGTAGCTTTTTAGCCTTAGCGCCGATGTTGGCTGCATCCTTAGCTGTACCCATTTTAGGCGAGCCATTAACATTAGGTTTGCTTTTAGGATTATTGGGGATGGTGACAGGTGCGTTACAACCGTGGAAATGGGTAAATTTTCCGTTACAACCGACGGCTAAAAGTGAAGACTAAGCTTTAAACTGTTATGATAAAGAAATAACATTGTTATTTTTTCAAAGGCTAAAAAGACAGCATTATGGCGACTCATCACGCAACACCAACGGCAGAAGATGTCCACTATTTGACTGAGTTATTGTCTTCTGAGCGTTGCTCCGAAGGTGCGCTTAATATTCATCAGTTGCGTGGTTTTTTGTGGGCGGTGATTTGTAGTCCTGTGACGTTGATGACGCAAGATTGGTTGCCTATCGTGTTGGGTGAAGTCATAGATGGTGAAGAACCGTTTGAAAGCCAAGAATCCCTAGAGCATTTTTTGACCGTGATTTTTAAGTTTTATCACGAAACCTTACAGCAATGGACAGATAAAGAGGTTCGTTTTCCGCCCGAATATATTTATAGCGATGATGCCGCCTTAATGCAGCCATTAACCAATTGGTGTGAAGGCTTGTTGATTGGCCATGATTGGCTAGAAGATATTTGGACAGAGGCCAGTGTCGATATTGAGTTAGAGGATGGTTCGAGTTTACAAGAACCGCTCGAAACGATATTGGCCATTATTGCCTTGTTTGCCGACGTGCCAGCGACATTAGCAGAGGCTGATGATGCCGAACTGTTGAAAGCGAAATTAGCACTGAGTTTTAACGAAGGCTTATCCGTTGCCTTGTTGCAATATGCACGCATTGGCCATGAGTTACGTCGCCTAGCCGAAGAGTTAGCAAAAGTTTACGCCAAAACAGGGCGTAATGACCCTTGCCCTTGTGGTAGTGGTAAAAAATTCAAAAAATGTTGTTTGCCTTAGTCATAAGCTTGTCCTATGTCTAAATAGTTCTATAGGCAGATACTAGTCAATCTAATTAAGGAGAAGACGATTGGCGACTATCAAGCTTACAGACACCGAAATTCTGCAAAAATTAGCCGACTTAAATGCTGATACCCGACGACCGTGGCAGTACGTTGACGGCAAACTGAAAAAACAATTTGAATTTGGCAGTTTTATTTTGGCGTTTGCCTTTATGACCAAAGTAGCAATGGTGGCGGAAACCTTAAACCATCATCCTGAATGGTCGAATGTTTATGGCCGAGTGGCTATTGAGTTAATCACCCACGAAATTAATGCTATTTCTGAGCGTGATTTTATGTTAGCCGCCCGAATTGAGGCCATGGCGGTTTAACTGTCATTAGAAAGGTGGCGGATTTTACGGGAATGTGAGAGGCTAAGGTCTCGTTCATCCCAGCCATTGATGTACAGTCAGGAGAATATAATGACACTTTGCCCCGTCGCCTTAGCCGTTGGTTGTGCTAAATGCCCCGTTTTTAAAGTTTGCCCACTGAAAAGTATTATTGGCGACCAAAAAAAGCCAAACTCGAGCAAGTCGGAAGATAAGCCAACATCTTAAGAACAAAACAGCGAGTCTAGGCTCGCTGTTTGTGATGGTTTTTTAATAAATCACTCATTAGGGATTATTGTTAATAGGAAAGGGCAGCGGTGCTTTACTATGTCGATATTCGTCATTGGACATCATGCGTAGCAAGCCTAATAAAATACTATAGGGTGCAGTGCGCTGAATATAGTTATTTGCCCATGTTGGTACACGGCCACTAGGGTCAACATAACCTTCGGCCTCAATATGAACTTTGTTGTTGGGCATTGGCGTGTAAATAACGGTCATGTCTTCCGCCAACATTCTAATTAACGGCGGTTTTTCGGGGATGTAGTTGGGTATTGCCCGAACGGTGAGTTTAATGAAGTTTTTGTCTTTGGTTTGTGGTTCGACGATACCGTGTAAAATAACATCACGATTGGGTAAGCCGATAGGCGCGCGATGTTTGAGATAAATATAGTACTCAGTGGGCGAGACTCTTTTAAGCATTTTGCCTTCTAATACTTCCCAATACCATTTGGTATAATTTTCGGCATCTAGCATCACCCGCACGCCCGCTTCCATGGTGCTATTTAAAATGGCATCGACTTTAAATGAACGAAAGCGTTTGCCGTCTTCTTGTTTAGCAAAAGTTTTAATGTCGCGTCGTTTATCGTGTTTGACTAACACCCATTCATTGCCTAGTTTTTCTTGAAATTCATCCAAGCTATCGTCGTCATTGGCGGCATAAACAGTGGGCATAAAAGAAAATGTCATCAACAGGGCAAGCGCAAAAGCAAAAGGCCGTGACATAAAAAACTCCATCATTGTTATTCTGTGTCCGAGAATAGCATTAACGGTGACATTTCTGAAATATGGAATTGTGTGGATTGTCGTAAGTCCTAAGCTGTAGTTATACCTTGCCGTTTGCGGTGATGCTGAGCTTGTCGAAGTATCGAACCACTTGCTATAAGGCACTTCGACAGGCTCAGTGCGAACGGTTCGCTAAAAGCTAAGCGTCTCTTATATTAAGATAAACGACAAATTATGTCGCTTTGTTAGGCATCTATCCTATTCATTTTATTGAAGAAGTTTACTATTCCTTATTTGAAATGAGTTAAAAAAAGCGAATGCGTTTTAATCATCAACAGTTAGAAAAAATCTTTCATCGAACATCAGGTTATTGTCATATTTGTCATCAATCATTGCGTTTTAATCATTATGCTGCGCGTGGTCGGCAAGGAGCTTGGGAAGTTGAACATTCCAACCCGCAAGCCAAAGGCGGTACGCATCGTAGCAATAATTTATATCCTGCGTGTATTGCCTGTAATCGTGCCAAAGGCTCTAAAAGTACTCGTTCTGCCCGAGCGCGCTACAATAAAAAACGTGCGCCCCTGTCCGTAGGCAAACGCAAAAAAGCAAAATTGACGAATGCCGCCAAAGGGGCGTTATTAGGTGGCGTAATGGGTATTTTTATTGCCATTGATGTCGCAGGCACCTTGGCAATAATTGGCGTGTTGATTGGCTATTGGCGCAATCCCGATGCCGATTAATATGTTATCTTTCCATGAGATTAGGACTTACGCGGTTATCGCTTATTTGCTCACATTTCAGCCGCTTTAGGCGGCTTTATGTTCGCAAAACGCGCTAATGACGGTGCGATGCGTAAGTCCTGAGATAAATCACTGGTTTTTTTAAGGAGTTAGCGCGTGTCCGATATTTCGTATCATATTCATGGTTCAGATTTGCAGTTTGTGGAAGTGACTTTGCCGCCCAATAGTTCAGTGATTGGCGAGCAAGGAGCCATGATGTACATGGATGACCATTTGCAAGTCGATACCGTATTGGGCGATGGTTCAAGCTCTAGTTTTGGCGCAATCGGTCGTTTTTTTAAGGCGTTTAAACGCTCATTTACGGGTGAGTCGTTATTTAGTGGCCGTTATAGCAATGTTATTCAGCAAAACCAACGGGTTGCCTTTGCCGCACCGACTTTAGGCAAAATTATTGCCATTGATTTAGCGCAAACGGGTGGTGAGTTAATCTGTCAAAAAGGCGCGTTTTTGGCGGGTGAGCAAGGCACAGCCGTGAATATTGCTTGGCAAAAACGCTTGCGTGTCGGCTTTTTTGGCGGCGAAGGTTTTATCATGCAACGGATTACGGGCAAGGGCATCGTCTTTATTAATGCCACTGGTGCATTAACAGAAATGACTTTGTCGGTGGGTGAAGCCTTGCGTGTCGATAGCGGTTGCTTGGTCGCGCTCAGTTCATCGGTCACTTATGATATTCATTATGCAGGCAAAATCAAAACCGCTATTTTGGGTGGCGAAGGTTTGTTTTATGCCAGCTTAAAAGGGCCAGGCAAAGTGTGGATACAGTCATTACCGATGAATCGTTTAAGTGCCGAAATTCTCGGCAATGCCATGGCAGGCAGTAAACGTGGTATTGGTGCCAAGTTTTATGTGTTGTTATTGATTATTTTTGCCCTGATTTCGTTGTTTTCAGAGTCTTAAACCTTATGCAAACGATTAGAGCATTGTTGTATGGCGGTGATTTGCCGCCTGTAGGTACTAATGTTTTTGCCTATTTTGTCGAGCATCGCCTGATTATTGACACGATGAATATTAACGTAGCAGTCAACGACTTAGTAGTGAGTGTTGGTGGTTTTGAGCATGACGAATTATTTCTCAATTGGCAGGAAAGTACAGGCGAAAAGTGGGCATTAAAACCGTTTGAAGCGCGTGATATTCAAATGGTCGTTGCGACTGCACCTGCATCGTTGAAAACACAACTCACTAAATGGCACTTGCGTAATCGCCATATTAAAGTGGTGTGGGGAACAATAGCCTCCATTGTCGCATTTTTCGTATTATCAATCGTGCTGTTATGGTGGCAGTATGATCGCGCGCTGTCGTGGGTGGCAGAAAAAATTCCTGTTTCCGCCGAAGAAGAAATTGGCAAGTCGGGTTTAGAACAGTTACGCGACGAAGGCCATATTATTGAAAGCGGTGTTGCGGTAAAAGCCTTGCAAGACATTGGCGGTCAACTCACTAAAGGCTCGCGCTATCAATATCAATGGGTCATTAAAACCGATAACACGCTCAACGCTTTTGCTTTACCAGGAGGTATTGTTGTTGTCCATTCTGCGTTACTTAAAAAAATGGAAAACCCTAACGAATTGGCCGCCGTTTTAGCTCACGAAGTGCAGCATATAGAGCAACGCCACTCCTTAAAGATCATGATTAATAGCTTGGGTTGGGCGGCATTTTTAACGGCTACGCTGGGTGATGTCAGTGCCATAGGCGCGGTGATTGCTCACCAAATGGGGGCTATGTATTTTAGCCGTGACCTTGAAGAAGAAGCCGATAGATTAGGCTTTCAAGCCTTGACTAACGCCAAGATTAAACCTGATGGCATGGTGACTTTTTTTCAGAAACTAGCGAAAGAAGAAAAAGGCACAGTACCTGCTTGGGTATCGTCGCATCCTGAAACAACGGAACGTATTAAAACCATAGAGTCGATGATTACCAAGCAACCATGTCCACAATGCAAGTCTTTAGCGTTTGATTGGAAGCAAGTTCAGGCGCAGGTGGGTGAGGTGAAGAAGGTAGAGAAGTCTAAGCTGTAGCTTTAGTTTGAATCCCTTTTTTGTTGGGGCGAACGTCATTCCCTGACGCTCATCATCCAGCCCTTATTGCCAGCCCACCCAATTTTCCCTACAGTAAGTATCTTAGGACTTACGAGGTTATCGCTTATTTGTTCACATCTCAGCCGCTTTAGGCGGCCTTATGTTCACAAAACGCGCTAATCGCGGTGCGATGCGTAAGTCCTGACCTCCTTCGATAAAAAGCACAATCACAGCGAGTCTCTATGCTTAGCATTACCCAAAGCCATAACATGGACGATTTATTTGCCGAACTGTGTTTATTTTTGGGCGAAAAAACGAATAATCCCTTCCAAGCATTAACCGTCTTAGTGCCATCGCTCGCGGTGGGGCGTTGGTTGACTTATGAGTGGGCAAATCAATTTGGTGTTTGTGCCAATGTTAACGCCGAATATCCTGCCAATTTTATGTGGGAAAGTTTTGGCAAAATAGTCCCCGAAACGCCAAAGTCCGCCATTCTCAGTCCCGAGGCCATGCAATGGCGACTGTTTGCCGAACTAGCAAACCTACCACATGAGCCGATTTATCAAGTATTACAGCGTTATTTAGAGCGCACACCACAACCCTTATTAGGTCGTTGGCAATTGGCAGGGCGTATTGCCGAAGTTTTTGGCCATTATCGTAATTATCGTCGTGATTGGTTAGCGTTATGGCGTGACGGCAAACTCATCGACAGCACTCAAGAAAAGCCTTTTCGCCACCAAGAATGGCAAGCGGCATTATGGCAAAAACTGTTTGCCGACGAGCATCATCAACAAGGTCATTTATTGTCTGAATTTAAACAACAATTAGAGTCAAAGCCGCATTATCGTCAGCGATTGCCACAACAATTAGCGGTATTTACCACCGTGCGTTTACCACCGAATGAGTTGGACTTTTTTCGCGTGTTAAGCCAATTCGTTGAGGTTAAGTTTTTTCATCTCAACCCGTGTGGCCAATATTGGGCCGATATTGTTGATGAGCGTTGGTTAGCCAAGATGAAGGCGCGCCAATCTAAACGCATGACCGTCTATGACAAAGGTCATCCTTTATTAACGGCATGGGGCAAACAACTGCGCGATACTTTTAGATTATTGTCGGAGCTGTCGGGTGGCGAACAAGAAAACGATTGGTTGGATATTTTTCCCGAAATCACCCCAACACATCTGTTATCCACCTTACAACACAGTATTCATGAAATGATTCATGAAGAAGAGGCAACGTGGCCATTAGCTCCTAACGATGATTCCATTCAAATTCATAGTTGCCATAGTCTGACTCGACAATTAGAAGTTTTGCACGACAAATTATTAGATTTATTCAAAGCCGATAACAGCCTAAAACCGCAAGATATTGTTGTTATGTTGCCCGATGTGGCCTCGGCCAGCGGTGCGATAGAAGCCGTTTTTGGCACAGTGGTCGAAGAACGACGCATTGCATGGCAATTAACAGGTGTCGCCAGTCCCGAAGAAAACAGTTTGTGGCGCGCCTTTGACGGTTTATATCAGCTTACCCAAGGCCGATTCACCCAGTCGGAGTTTATCGACTGGCTCAGTTTAGCCCCAGTCATGGCGTATTACGGTTTGGCAGCCGAAGACTTAGAACAATGCGTGGTTTTATTAGAGCAAGCGGCGGTGTATCGCTGTTTAGATGGCCAGCATCGTGCGCAAGTGACAGGCGATAGTACCGACACCGATGTGGTGCATACCTTTTTATTTGGTTTAGAACGCTTGTTATTAGCAACGGTGTTGCCGCCCGATTATCAACAAACCTATGCAGGTATTCAGCCCGTTGCCCATATTGAGGCTGGCTCATTTGAACTGATTGGCACATTAACGCAAGCGGTGAGCGATTTAGCCGAACGACGAACATGGCTACAACAACGGCAAGTAACCAGTCTCGGCTTGCAATTATTACAGCAGGATTTACAGACCTTTTTTATTGCCCGTGTGCCGACTTGGGCAATAAAAA
>JBKJUH010000408.1:0-7083 GCA_046590075.1 Agitococcus sp. | reverse complement strand
TAACCACGCCGATGCACCACCGTATTCTTGTGTGCAAACACCCATGCGACCATAACAAATAGCAGTTGACGCTTTGGCAAAATCACGAGCCAACCCTTTAATAATGTCAGCAGAAATACCTGTTAGCGGCGCAACGGCTTCGGGAGTAAACGACGCAACCGCTAACTTGACCAACTCTATACCCGTCACTTGATCTTGCAGATGCTGTAAATTGCTTAAGTTTTCGCTAAATAGCACATTTAACAATGCCGATAAAAAATAGACATCACTGGCAGGTTTGATGAAGTAATGTTCGCCTAACTGTTGGGCGGTTTCGGTACGACGTGGGTCTAACACGACAACGCGGCCACCACGCGCTTCAATTTTTTTAATGCGCCCCATTACGTCGCCAGCCGACATATAACTGCCATTAGACGCGGCAGGGTTTGCGCCTAACATCAACATAAAGTCAGTATGATCAAGGTCTGGAATGGGTGCGAGTAGTTGATGACCGAACATTTGCAAGCTCGCCAACATATGCGGCAATTGGTCAACACTGGTGGCACTGAATTTATTTTTGCTGTGCAAACCCGCCATCAGTGGTGCCACAAACATCATCGCGCCCATATTATGTACTGTTGGATTGCCCGCATAAAAACCAACGGCATGGCGGCCATGTTTTGCCCAAACACCACGAATACCTTGCTCGACTTCGTCAAAGGCTTGTTGCCAACTGATTTCTTGCCAACCCTCGGCGACACGTTTCATGGGCACTCTAATACGGTCTGGGTCTTCGTGCAGGGTTTTTAAGCCAATGGCTTTGGCGCAAATATGGCCTTTGCTAAAGGGGTCGTTAGGGTCGCCTTTGATAGTGGCAACCACGTCGCTTTCGCCATCCAAACTCGGCTGAGTGGTAATGACGACACCACACATGGCTTCACATAAATTACAGGTACGATAATGGGGCTGGCTCATGGTGATGTCCTCTTGGCGGTAATGGCTTGCTTGTTTTTCGATTCAGGACTTAGGCATCGCACCGCGATTAGCGCGTTTTGTGAACATAAGGCCGCCTAAAGCGGCTGAAATGTGCACAAATAAGCGATAACCGCGTAAGTCCTAAGATTGTACGAAGGTACTATTTTTTAAGGAGGATGGAAATATATAAAAATAATATCGTGACTGTCGTCGGGCTTTCGCCCGAACAATCAAAAAACCCAAGACTAAATGCCTTTATCAACACAATGCTGACGTTGTCTGATTGAAACCCAAAGCAATACACGTTAATCTCACCTTCAACCCATTAATTTATGAGTATCAACTCGTCCGAAGGACTCTGCTTTAATTTGATTTTCAACAAGAACAAATAAGCTAAATATAATGAACATTAGTCGCAAGCAACGGGTATGCGCATCTACATCATGAGCCTATCTGCCTAACAGGCTCAACGTAATTTGGCACTCGGCTAAAACAACAATGAATGAGGCATTAGTATGCTCGAACGCATTAGCAAATATCAGATTGATAGTATTTTAGGCCAAGGAGCCATGGGCATTGTCTACATGGCCACCGATGAAACGAACAACAAAACGGTTGTCATCAAAACCATTCACCCCCATTTATTACAAGGTAAGGCAGGGGTGGATTTGGCTAGACGTTTTAAGTCGGAAGCAAGCGCGGCGACACGTTGCCAGCACGAAAACCTCATTAGCCTTTATGACGTTAGCCAATATCAAGACGCTCCTTTTGTCGTCATGGAGTTTGTCAAAGGTTATGGCCTTGACCGTCTATTGCAATCACTGACACCCTTGCCACTGGAATGCATCTCTGACTTTTTTTTGGGTATTTGTGCGGGCTTAGAATATGCTCATCAGCAAGGCTTTGTGCATCGGGATATTAAGCCTACCAACATTTTGGTTTTAGAAGACGACACCATCAAAATAGCCGATTTAGGCATTGCTAAAATTGAGAGCACCGACAAATCATTAGCGAGCATGCTTTATAAAGCACCCGAACAGAAAGCAGGCATGGCTGTGGACTGTCGGGCGGATATTTATGCGTTGGGTGTTATCGTCTTTGAACTATTGACACTATGCGACGATCTGCCGCCTCTGTTGTGCCAATACACCATCGCCCGTACGTTTGAAGCGCCTCATCTCAACCTTAATACCAAGTTACCTCAATCATTGGTCAAGTTTTTGGACTCTTGCCTCAGCCCGAACGCCAATAACCGCCTTAGTAATATGACAGAAGTCATTAAGGCTTACCAAGCCGCTATCCGCAACCTGAATACCAATACCAATACCAATAAATCATCGGCACAACAAGTCCATAGTCATGATATAGGCTTCAATTTTGACTTAGACCCCGTCCTTCTAGAAACCATCGAGAAGAAGTCAACAGTGCCCATTCAACCGTTGAGTGATAAGGCAGAGCCTATCCCCGAAAACAACCCTGCAAAAGAAACACACGAATCACTGACAACAGTCGAACTCATTCGTTCATTAAAAAACATTCACCCTATTCTTAATGCTGATTGGCAAGAATCTATACCGCAGATACTACAACAGCTAGATGCAGAGACGCGTCGCCGTTGTTATAAAAACATGCTTGAGCCTAAAGGTATTAGCCTGACAAGTGCTGGCAAACTGATATTTACAGGTCAACGCAATCTCAGTCATGCCAAAAAAATATTGGTTACTCGTCAAATCACCGTCTGGATCGACAAATTGCTGACGGTGGTGACCGCAATCCGCAAAACACGCAACATTCTGTCCATTGCCGATGCACTCGAAGTGGCATTTAAACTGATTAGCGACATCAATACCGACAACAATTTGACCCAACAAAAAGAGAAAGTCTTTTTAACAGAGTCGTTTTTGTATGACTTTGCCATTGCCTTACGGCAACACGACTTTGATGTTCCTGAAAATCGGCGCGATCTGACGGTTGACATGATTAAAACCTATATTATTGAGGTTTTTATTAAACAAAAAATCCTCAACTATGGATTTAGCCCACTACCTTTGCGTGAGCTCAAAAAAGACAGTCACCCCTTTATTAACACCGAGCTTTTTGATGCTGCCAAAGTACACCGTCTCAGCGTAGTTCGCACAAATCGTTATTTTTTTGTCATGGGTGAAGTCGCTAAATTTGGCTTAGACCCTTACTCCATTGGTCGTTTTTTAACCGAAGACACCGCAAGGGGTGCTCGGACAACCAGCTTTAATATGCTTGCCGTTGATCGTAGTCGGTTATTTGACACACATTATCTCGAAAAAATGCGCTTGGATTTGTCGAGTACCGTCACCGTTCCATGGCAACTTAATCGTGGCATTATCGAATTAGTGGATAAATTAGAGAACGTTCAAGCCTCCCATTTATTACCGTTATTGATGAAGCCTCTTGAAACCGATGGCGAAATTCTACAAACGGTTATCGAAGATCGCTTACGTGATTACGAACGAAATCTGTGCATAATGGTTCTTAATAAAGTCACCCGAAGTTTAAAAGAGCAGGCTAAATCAGCCGATGATTATGAGTTTTTATTTTTTAACCTAAAGTCATTTTTGATTGAGTCCGTTGGCACTATCCATGACTTTTATTATCAATCGCCAGCGCGGGTGGGTAGTAAGTGTCAAGAAATGGAATTTAAATTAGTCGCGTATTTACGCTTACTCGAAAAGCGCAAAAACGTGGTTTTTAATAAAGAGCGTGAAACAATATTAGCCATGGATAGTGAACTCAACTATCGCAAACCGACGGATGAGTTGGTGCAATTGGTCAATAAGACCATTCCCATTATTCAAAACCTGAAAGACACGTTAAAAGTTGCCCAACGGGAGGCAGCCGAGCGCACCCCTAAGCAGAAATCATGGGATACTTTTTTAGGACGAAAGCACGTTGAGCCGACTGACGTGCAAAAAACCATTGACCAAGCTGCTCAAGAGAGTCATCTTGCTATTGTCGGTATTACTCAACGTTATCAGAAAAGCACTATCAATCTAGAGTTTGAAGGACTTATTGACATTGATGAAAGTGTACGTCATTACGCATTTCCTAAGGGTGAAGAAGGTATTTCATTATTACCCATGCTGATTAATCTGCCTGAAAATACCAGTGACTTTGATATTTTCACCGTCAAAGAACTGCTAAAGCCTACGCTCTTTAGTCAACTGGGTAATCGACTGCTGAATACGGAGGGTGATGCTACTCACGGATAAATATCAAATGGCTTAGACTCTGTTGAGTATGATGAACACATCTCCAGAGTCAACTAAGCACTTGTACTACTAGAGAGTACAAACAAACTTAGACATGGGTGCTTATAAGAACTAACGACAACCATTTTCAGGCAGACACCATCACCGCCCCAACTCCAAATCTCTATCTCTCACCCCTAACAAATACAAAATACCATCTAAACCCAATGTTGATATAGCTTGGCGAGCATTTTGCCTTACTAAAGGCTTAGCTCTAAAGGCAATGCCTAAACCTGCAATCGACAACATCGGTAAATCATTGGCACCATCACCTACGGCAATGACTTGTTCTAAACGCACGCCTTCTTTAGCGGCAATATCACGCAACAATTCCGCTTTACGTTGACCATCAACCACCTGCCCGACCACACGCCCTGTCACTTGGCCATTCACTATTTCTAAATCATTGGCATAGACATAATCAATGCCCAATTTATGCTGTAAATATTGACCAAAATAGGTAAATCCACCCGACAAAATCGCGGTTTTATAACCTAAGGCTTTTAAGGTTGTCACCAAGTTTTCTGCACCTTCACTCAGTGTTAAGCGTGCGGCAATATCAGCTAACACACTGGCATTTAAGCCTTTTAATAACGCCACTCGCGCTTCAAAACTTTGCTTAAAGTCTAATTCACCGAGCATGGCGCGTTCAGTAATGGCAGACACTTGTTCGCCTACACCTGCGGCTTTGGCTAATTCGTCAATAACTTCGTGTTCAATCAGTGTTGAATCCATATCAAAACAGACCACGCGACGATTACGGCGATAGGCATCATCTCGTTGAAAAGCAATATCCATATTGAGTTCATTGGCTAAACGCAAAAACTCGGCACGCATACTGTTGATATTGGCAGGCTCACCGCGCACCGAAAACTCAACACAGGCTTTGCCTAAACCTGCACTTTCATCTTCTAAGGGCACACGACCTGACAGGCGGTTTAAGCCGTCAATATTTAAGCCATTATCGGCAACAATACGGGAGACTTCGGCGAGTTGTTCGGCGGTAATTTTACGCGCCAACAAGGTGACAATGTAGCGTGGCTTACCTTGACCACTGACCCATGTGTGATAACTGTTGATGCTAATCGGGGTAAAACGCACTAACAGGCCAATATCGTGGGCGCGAAATAACACATCTTTCATCAGCATAGCGGATTCTTGTGCCGATGGTGACTCGACCACCACGCCTAATGATAATTGGTCATGGATGACTGCTTGGCCAACGTCTAAAATATTGACCGCGTGTGCGGCTAACACTTGCATTAAACTGGCACTTAACTGTGGGCGATCTGGCCCTGAAAACGACATTAAAATGATTTCGCGCATAACTCTAAAGCATTTAAGTGAAAATATGTTGCATGATAGGCGATTGCCTCACAATCAGCTATGCCCAATTGACAAGCTAAGTGATTATAATGCGTGGACTTAGGCTGATGATTTGCCTAGACCTTATTTTTATTGACGTAATCACTTTGTTGGTGAGGAATGCAACTTGAACCCAGTTCGTGGTCTGATAATGTTGTTTGTGGTGAGTTACCTCATTCATGCCACGCTGTTGGTTAATAGTGCCGATAGCGAGTTACGCAATGCGCAAAAGCAAGTGGGCACTTTATTGGCGGAGCAATTAGCATCCAGCTCCGCAACCTTAATAATGAATAAAGATAGTGTCGGTTTGGGATTATTAGCCAATCGTTTTGGTGAAACACCTGCCATTTTAAGCTTACGCTTAGTCAACAATCAAAATGAAGTGATTGCCAGTGGCGGCAGTGCACCCAGTCAACAAGGTACTACTTTCAAGGCCGATGTTTTACTCGACAAACAAACTTTAGGTCATGCCGAAGTGGTGTTAGCCTCTCGCGCTCGGGGTGATATTATTCGTGATAGTGCGCTGAACTTAGTATTGTCGTTAATCATTCACGCCTTTTTGGTGGCTTGGATTGGTTGGCCGCAACTGTTCAAAAAAATTCGTATCCCCATTTTACAGCCCCTACCTTCCGAAGCTAAAGCTGTTGCGCCTGAGCCTATCGTCACTCTTGAGCTTGAACCTGAACCCGTTAAACCTGCGGCCAGTATCTTATTACGGTTCAACTTTGACGACCGTAAACACCTAATGCAAAAGGTCAATGTCAGTACCGCTGAACAGTTTTTGCAAATTATTGATAAGTTACTTAAACGCGCCACACGATTATATGCAGGCAAAGTGATGGTGAGTTTGACTGCCGAGGGTACGGTTATACGTTTTGATGGCGACAATGCTGCCGATTGTATGAACAGAGCCTTAGCTTGTGGTCGTTTATTATTAAAACTAACCGATACGGCTTACCAACAACGGCGTGCAGCTAAACAATTTGCGTTACGCATGAAAGCCGCAGGTTTTGAGTTAGGTGAGTTAGAAGATGCTGCTGCGTTAAGCCAAGTACAACGCTTAGCCAACATCGCTACGGTCAATCAATTGATGGTGACAGCCAGTGATGACCTTATTAACGACTTACAAAGTAAACATCAATTAAAAGCCTTTGAGGCTGATGAAGGCTCAGTGAATGCCGAGATTAAAGCACAGATTATTGAAGCTTTAGCAGCAAACATTGAAGACGAATTAACGGTATTAGAGAAACGTATTTTGGAACGTAAAAAACCGACTGAGAATAATAGTTAAGCACGGTTTTTTGTCGTTTCGTGTTAGCAGAAATACTATATAAACCCCGCCTATTTTCAAACACTTAGTTTTTTAGCCAACCGTTCGCACTGAACCTGTCGTGCTTCGCCAAGCTCAGTGCGAACAGAACCGATTGCCCTGAGCCCGTCGAAGGGTGCCTGTGCTTCGACAGGCTCACCACGAACGGTA